>JBGPCS010000070.1:0-9008 GCA_041481875.1 Sulfurifustaceae bacterium | reverse complement strand
CGCACGGTGTTAGGGTTCTGCCCCATGAAGTCGTCGTTCTGCCCGTTCACGATGCGCAGCCGATCGCTTGTCAGGGTGTGGTTGCCGTTGTCCATGCATGCCGCCAGGTTGAAGCTCAAGATTCCCGCTACGGAATAATTGTCGCCATCGCCCATGCCCCACGCCGCCTGCACGCGGCCGTCGAAGTTCTTCGCAAGCGTGGCCATCACTGCGCCTTGACTGAATCCGCCGACGACCACGCCTTTGCTGCAATCGGCCTTCGCGCGCGAACAGAGCTTGCCGATCGCGCTGGTGGCGCTGTTCGGGTTGAAGACGCACGAGGCTTTCGCGCCGATTTGCGTGCAGTTGCCGAAGTTGGTGGAGTTGTACGACACCGATCCCGCGACATAGCCGCGGTTCGCCATGCCGGCCACGGCCGCGCTCGCCGCGCCGTTGTTGTTGCCTTGCTCGGTCGTTCCGACCATGTAGACGAACACGGGGAACGTGCCCGCCGCCGCCGGTTCCTGGCCGTTGATGTTGAAAGATTGATTACACGCCGTACCGCCGGCGAAGCCGTTACCGTTGTAGGTGTCGGTAAAACTGGTGGTGGCCGCCCACGCGGTGGTGCCCAGTAGCGCCGCCGCGAGGACCGGTCCGCGAACGAACATCTCCTTCGTAAACACTTTCATGACTGTCTCCTAATATTTTTTCGTGGGTGACGTACGAACAATTCGAACCTGCGTGCTCTTTGTGCCGATCGCCTTGATCGATCATTTCCGGGTTCGCCGTTTCGTAGCACACACAATGTATGCCGGAGTCAACGGTCGCAATTGAACGCAGTCGCTACCGCGCGTGCGCGAAGGGGCGCTGAAAAGTAATCCACGGAATGGACGGTAATGCGTGACGAACGGCGTGCGTCGCCGGCACTTGTGAACGGAAACCGACCCGCAGCGCCTAAAAGACGCTGGGCAGAGGAGCGCGCGCTGTTCTTTTGAACGGAGACCGACCTCTATCGGCGACCTCCCGCGCTCGGGGCAAGTCGATCGACACCGCGCGAGGCCATTCTATTGTCCGTCGCATTGACGCGATCGCGCCACCTACCCCCTCTTCGGGCCTAAGGGGGTGAGCCGTGGGGTCAGCACCAAGTGCCCGACGGCAAAGTCGTATCGATCGGCCAAAAGAACCCGTCGATGTAACAATTGGACGTGAACGCCATCACCTTGTAGATGCTTCCCGGAACTGGATCGGCCTTCGCGATCGGGGGGTGAAAGCTGCATAGGGATACGAAACTGATGGCGGCAATGAGTGAAGCGATGCGCCGGATTGCGCGCGGCGCGATCGAAAGCGTCTGATCCATTTCTTCTCCGTCCTAACTACTTTATTCGTGCTTACGCGAGCACGGTTGCGCGCACGCTACGCGAATCAGCGCGGTCGTCAAGTCGCACAATTGACTATGCGGAATCGGTTGTAACGGATTGAGCGAGGGGTGAGAAACGATTCGGTGAAAGTGCGCGCAGTGAAACGGATCGTCTGTAGACAAACTGAGAAGAGCGTGAAGCACTCGGTGGCAATGGTTTTGGTCGGATGGTTCAGCCGATTCTAATGGAGGATCTTGCAGGATCACCAAGAACGGCAATACGCGATCGCCAATGAAGATCGGTCGCGGCGATCGGCGTACGTATTGTCCGCTCGATGGCGCGGATGCAGGTTTCGGCGCCGTCCCTCACCCCCGCCCCTCTCCCGGAGGGAGAGGGGCGAAGGCCTGACGTTTGCTAATGGGTCGCAACCACCGCCATGATCACCGTTCGTGGTTCATGGGACCCAGGGACCAATCCTCCCAATTCCGTCTGTGACATGCCATCGGGCGACGGCACGTTACCCTCTCACGTTAACGGTCCACTCCGCATTACTTGTCGTACTTTTTGACCAGTGCTCGCGCGTCGTCCAACAGTGCTTTTCCGTTGCCGCCCTTCGCGCCGACTTCTTGGATCCATTCGCCATCGACGCCGGCTGCCGCTTTTTCCCAGCGCTTGTACTCCTCGCCGGCGAGCGAGATGAAGGTGTTGCCGCGATCTTGCGCGATCTTCTTCGCCGAGACTTGCGGGCCGTCGAACACCTTGCCGGCCCAGCGCGAGGCTTCGAGGCCGCTGTTGTCGTCGATCACCTTCTTGAGATCAGGCGGCAAGCTGTCGTACCTCGCTTGATTCATAGCGATGACGAAAATCGTGTTGGACATCTTCGGCACGCCGGCGGGTGTGTCGACGTGATACTTCACGACCTCCTGAATCTTGAACGGCGTCACCACTTCCCACGGAAACATCACACCATCCACGACGCCCTTCGAGATCGCCTCGGGTACTTGCGGCGCCGGCATCTGTACGGGCACGGCGCCCCATGCGGTCAGCAGCTTGGTCGCGATGCGGGTCGGCGCGCGGACTTTGAGACCCTTGAGATCTTCGAGCTTCCTGACTTCTTTGCTGGAGAAGTGCAGCACCGCACCGTCGTGCAGATGAACCAGGATAACTTTCGTGCCTTTGAATTCATCCAGGGAATTTTTCCGCACGTATTCCCAAAACGCCGGGCTGCCCTTCTCGCCGGTCTTTACCATGAACGGCAGCTCGAACACTTCGGATTTGGTGAAGCGCCCGGCTTGATACGTCGGCACGGTCCAAATCACGTCCGCGACGCCGTCGCGCGCTTGGTCGAACAGTTGCGGCGGCGTACCGCCGAGCTGCATCGCCGGATAGATCTGACACTTCATCTTGCCGTTCGATTCCTTCGCGATCTTGTCGCACCACGGCGTGATCAAGTTTTGATGCGCGTTCGAGCTCGGAGGCAGAAAGTGATGGAACTTGAGCACGACCTCATCCGCCGCGTTCGCGGCACTGGCGCCGAGCGTAACGGCCGCGGCAACGAGAAGCGGGATTGCTTTGAACAATTTCATAAGACGCTCTCCTATGGGAATCAAGTTTTGAAAGTGTGAACCAAGTACAGCGAAATAACCGGAAACATAACCAACAACGTGATGCGCACGGCGTCCGATACCAGAAATGGAACGACGCCCTTGAAGGTTTCGACCAGCGGCACGTCTTTCGCCAGGCGATTGATGATGTAGACGTTCATCCCGACCGGCGGATGCACCAGACCGATCTCCACTACCATCAACGCGAGAATACCGAACCAAACCGACTTGTCGTCGAGCGACATGCCGAAGAAATCCAATCCCATCACGATCGGGTAAAAAATCGGAATGGTGAGGAGAATCATCGCGAGCGCGTCCATGACGCAACCCAGAAAAATGTAAATTATCAGGATCAACGCCATCACCAGCAACGGCTCGAAGCCGCTCGCTTTGACCCAGTTCGCTAGATCGGCCGGCATTTGCGAGAGCGCCAACGTCGTATTCATCATATCCGCACCGAGCAACACCAGAAAAATCATCGCGGTCGCCTGCGCCGTGCCGAGCACGCTCGCGACCAAGCCTGGCACTCGCATACCGCCGCCGACCGCGAGTGCGCCGCACGCGGCGGCGCCGATCGCGGCCGCTTCGGTTGGATTGGCCCAACCGCCGTAGATACCGACGATGACGACGAGGAACACGAACAGGACCGGCACGACGGTCAACAAACTGCGGATGCGCTCGGGCCACGCGACGCGCGCTCCCGCGGGACCGGCGTCGGGCTTCAGCGTGACGACGATTTTCACGACGAGCATGTAGCCGAGCATCGCGATGATGCCGGGCAACACCGCCGCCATGAAGAGTTTGCCGATCGACTCTTGGGTCAGGATCGCGTAAATCACCAACGGCACCGACGGCGGAATCATGATGCCGAGCGTGCCGCCGGCGGCGAGCGCGCCGGTTGCGAGCGAACCGGAATAGCCGTAGCGCCGCAACTCGGGCAGCGCGACCTGACCCATCGTCGCGGCGGTCGCGAGCGAGGAGCCGCAGATCGCGCCGAACCCGGCGCACGCGCCGATCGCCGCCATCGCGATGCCGCCCTTGCGATGGCCGATGAAAGCGCTGACGAATCGGAACAGCGCTTTGCTCAAGCCGCCGTGCGTGGCGAACTGGCCCATCAGCAGGAACAGCGGAATGACCACCAAATCGTAATTCGAAAGCCGCGCATACGCGAGATTCTTGAGCGAGTTGAGCAGCGCCGGCGTGTTGCCGCCGGTGAGATAAAGGTAGCCGCCGAAGCCGACCATGAACATCGCGATGCCGATCGGCACGCGGATCACGAGCAGCACAAGCATGACGCCGAAAATCGCAAAACCGACGTCGGTGCCGCTCATGTCCCCGCTCCGCGACCGAGACGCGCCCAGTACACGCACATATAGAAGCCGACGACCGCCATCAACGCGAAGCTCGGCACCATGAGCGCCTGCGCGATCCACACCGGCCATGCCAGAACCGCGGACGTCTCGCCGACTTCCTTGAGCGACACGGCGCCGGCGGCGGTGCGCCACGCAATCAGCGCGCCGAATGCACCGATCAGAAACGAACCCAACGCATCCAACCCGGCGACGATGCGCGGCGGCAAGTTGTGCGTGAAGAAGTCGACCTTCACGTCGCCGCCGATCAAGTGGCAATACGGGAAGAACGCGGCAGCCGCGAACGCGGCGCACATCTGCAGCAGCTCGACGTCGCCCGGGACTGGCGACGCGTACATCTTGCGCCCGACGATCGACACGATCGACATGACGACGAGGCCGACGAACACGAGTCCGCCCACGATCGCCAAGTACGTCGAGACGGCGAGCAGCGCGCGCCCGACTCGACCGAAGGCGCGCGTCGAAACCGCGGGTGCATCGGAAATTGCGTCTTGCATGATTGGCTTCTAATGCCGTTCTGTTGTTGTTCTCACGTACTACTTCTGGCGTGCTATGGCTTGACATCCAACGCGGTCATGAAATTGCTCCGTGCGCTTACTCCCTCTCCCTGTAGGGGAGAGGGTTGGGGTGAGGGGCAATGTCTAAGGCTCGCCAAAGCCTTCACCCCTCCACCCTCATCCCAACCTTCTCCCTCAGAGGGAGAAGGAGTTGTCGCGAATTCTCACACCTACGTTATTTCGTCATTTCTCTCGCGCTACGCCGTGCGCTCGTGCTTGTGCCAAACAATCGGCTTCGTTTTGATCAGCGGCGCAATCCCATGCATCGCCAGCGATTGTTCGAGCTTGTCGCCTTCCGGATCGGCGAGCGCCGCTTCACGCGCACCGCGAATCGCCGCCGCCCGTTCCGCGTCGGAATGGATTGCCGGCGTGACATACAGTGTGTCGAGTATCCGCAAAAAATTCGCCTTGCCGCGCGCATGCGTCTCGCCGTAGCCCTTGATGAGCCGGCCGCACAAGGCAAGCTCCAACGCGAGCTCGCCACTTCGCCGCAACGCATCGAGGACAACCGCAAGCCAGCGCTCGATCAAACGCTGCTCCTCGGCGTAGCGCGACGTGTGCGGCCGCCACCAGCGCAGACTCGCGAGCAAGTACAACAACAAGGCGCCGTGGATTGAGGTCGTCTTGATGTGCAGCTCGATGTTGAAGTGATGGTCGCGACGCCGCGCCCATTCGCGCAGCCGCCGTGCGATTCCGCTCGGCAACACGGCGCACCATTCTTCCAACCCGGGTTTCATGAACTCGATGACTTTCACGAGATCGTGCGGCTGCGCCGCGATTTCAGTGCGGACGCGTCGATATCGGCTGGCGCGGCTCTTCAGATCGGCGACACGGATGACATCCTCGTAGCTCATCCACAGCGCCAAGAACCGCGCGCATGCCGCCGTCACCGGAAGCTCGCCGTTTCGCGCGACCACCCGCTCCGCATTCAGCACGCGCTGCACGCGCTCGGCGTATATGTCTGCGTAGCGACGATTCTGGTAGTCGATCTGCCGCAGATACCCTTCTTCGATCAACGCGCGCAGGCTTTCCGGGAAACGGCGCCGCAAATCGCCGATCGCTGTCTGCCACTTGCGCGGAATCGGCCGCGCGCGAAGTCCGGCAGTTGGCGCCGTCGACTTTGCCGAGCCGCCGCCCTCCGCCGCCGCGAAACCGGCGGCGAAACCCTTGAGGCTGTTTTCAGCGCCCGCACCCGAAGTGCGGATCGCATCCTCGAATGCGCTCCGCGGCAACGGCAGTGCGCCCGAACCCGCGACTGCGCCGAGCATCACGGCGCTGATCACGGTACCCGCCTCTCGTGCGCTCGCCTCCATATCGAATAGAACGGCGCGCTGAGAGAAACGCTTCAGCGTCTCGATCAGCGCATCGTCATCGAGGCGGCCGTCGCCCATCCCTGATTTCTCGATCACCGTGAAAATCCGATGGTTCGACGCGATCAGCGTCGTGCGCATCGGGCTCACCATACCGTTTTGCACGGCGCGCGCCGCTTCGAGCAATTCGGAGGCAACCATGACGTCTACTTTCCCCGGGACCGGCGAGAGCGCAAGTACGACCTCTTTGCCGCCGAGTTGATCCCGCCGCACGGGAAAGATCTCCACGTAGTACGACGTTGCACCCGTGCGCTGTGCAACACCCGGGATCGACGTGCGTTGCACCGGATAACCACAGGCGGCCGCCGTCTGAGTGAGCCAATCGGCGAGCACTCCACCGCCCTCGCCTCCGAGCGCACCGATGAGAATGGATAGCGGCTCTGTCATTGCAAAACCTCGTCGCGTCGCAACCAGCCCACGACGTTTGCGCGCGCGTTCCACGCCCACCGCTCCCACGCGCCGGGATTCTGAATCACCTCGGCACGATAGAACGACGGACACAGCACCGCTGCGTGCGCCACCTCACCGCACAGACCGCAGCCGACGCAGCCGTGGTTGACGGTCGCCACCGGATCGACTTTGAGCGGATCGCTGCTCGTCTTGATCGTCAGCGACGGGCATCCCGACAAGCGAATGCATGAGTGATCGCCGGTGCAGACATCTTCATCGACTCCGTAACGCACGCGCACGATCCGCGCGCCGCTTTTGAGCAGCCTCGCGATGAACGGGCGAATGCGGCGCTGCCGCTCCAGCTGGCACTCGCCTTCGGCCACGATCACCTTCAAACCGCTGAACGGCGTCGTCAACGCATCGCGTACGGTCTTCATGACGTCCGCGACGCGATAGGTGTGCACCGTGCGCAACCACTTCACGCCCAATCCACGCAGCGTGTTCTCGATCGTCGTATCCGTGTGTGTCTGGCTGCGCTCGGCGCTGGCGAGATCAACATGCTTCTCGGTTTCGGTCGGCGTGGACACGATGTTCTGAGTACCGGTCGCCGATGTGTACCCATTCTTCATGATCAGCAAGATGCTGTCGTCATGATTGAGCAGCGACGAGGTAACGCCGGAGAGCAATCCGTTGTGCCAAAAACCACCGTCGCCCATGATCGCGATGGGGCGCTGCGTCAGCATCGGCGCGACGCCGGCCGCGCTCGCGAGGCTCATGCCGTAGCCGAGTATCGAATTGCCCATCGAGAACGGCTCGAACGTCGCGAACGAATGGCAGCCGATGTCGGCCGCGACGTGCATCGGACCGGTTTCGCGCTGCACCAGCTTGAGCGCGGCAAACACCGGACGCTCGGGACAGCCGATGCAAAAAGTCGGCGGCCGCGGCGGCAACTCGCCGCCGAGGAGCTGTTTCGCCTCCGCGCGGGTTTTGTCCACGTCTGCTATCCAAGCTTGCGCGGCAGAAACGTTCGCGGCGCGTTCGTACTTTTGCAGGAAGCCAAGCAAGCCGCGCAGCATCGTCTCCGCGGTGTATTCGCCCGCCATCGGCAGAAAATCTTTACCATGCAGCGCGGTCTGCACGTCTGCGCGCCGAAGAATCATCGAGACCTCTTGCTCGATGAATTCCGGTTGCCCTTCTTCGAGGATGAGTACCGCACGTTTGCCGGCGCAAAAGCGCGCTATCTGCTCCGGCACAAGTGGATAAACGACGTTCAGCACGAGCAACGCAACTTGCGTCTCGCCGTAAATGTCGGCGAGATCGAATTGCTGTAGCGCGCGGATCAAGGTGTTGTAGAGACCGCCTTGGAGAATAATGCCGATCTCGCCGTCCGCAGGCCCGAGGTGCTCGTTCAAGCCGTGCGCGGCGATGAACTTGCGCGCGGCCGGCAAGCGTACGTCGGCTTTCATTTTTTCCTGCCGAAACGTCGCCGGCGGATGCGACAGCCGGTCGTAGTTGAACGCCGCCGGCGCGGCGAGCTTGTCGTTGCGCGATATCGGCGGCCGCCGATTGTTTTTCGCCTCGAAGCTGCCGTGCACGTGACACGCGCGGATGCGCAGCTCCATCATCGCAGGGATGTTCGACGCCTCGGACAGATCAAAGGCTTGCTCGACGAGCCGCACGATCGTCGGCAAGTTCGGGCGCGGATCGAACAAGCACACCGACGACTTGAGCGCGTAGGCGTGGCTCCGTTCCTGGATCACGCTCGCTCCTTCGCCGTAGTCTTCGCCGAGAACGATCAACGTGCCGCCGATGACGCCCGCGGACGCTAGGTTCGAAAGCGCATCGGACGCGACGTTGGTGCCGACGATCGATTTCCACGTCACCGCGCCGCGCATCGGATAGTTGATCGAAGCGCCGAGCAACGCCGCGGCCGCCGATTCGTTCGCGCACGCCTCGACGTGCACGCCGAGCCCGCGCAAGTAGTCGCGCGCCTGCACCGCAACGTCGAGCAGATGCGACACCGGTGCGCCCTGATAGCCGCCGATATAGGCAACGCCTGCTTGCAGCAACGCCTTGGTCACCGCGAGGATGCCTTCGCCGTGAAATACCTGGCCCTCGCCTAAGCGCAGCAGCTCGATTTCTTTGTGAAACGAAATTTCCATTCTCTTTCCTAAGGCGAAACACACAGTGACGATTCATTTAGTTATTACCCCTCTCCCACCGGGAGAGGGGTTGGGGTGAGGGAAGCAGCGCGATTTCTTTGAACAGTGCGTTCTTCCTGTTGCCCAGACCGCAGACGGTCTCGCGTCCCGGCGGATCCTCCGGTGTGCCCCAGGCCAGGCCGATCTCCCGCGATTGCAGGAAGGTTTCCACGCCCTGG
>JBGPCS010000069.1:0-9092 GCA_041481875.1 Sulfurifustaceae bacterium | reverse complement strand
GACCAGTCGCCCGCCGCGCCGGCGCAGCGCATCGAGGCGCCGCGGTAAACCCGGAGCGGTCCAAAGACTGCCGTTAGAAACGACCGGATTGCCGCCGAGCACGAGCAAATAATCGGTGCGATCGATATCGGGGACCGGAACCGTGGCCGGATCGCCATAAATCAGCGCGCAGACGAGGTTCTTCGAGTGCCCGTCAGCCGTCGCCGCGGTGTACAGCTGGCGCGAGCGCAGCGCGCGCCCGAACGCGGTGTAATACAGGAACACGTCGAGATTGTGAATCGTGGGGTTGCCAATGTAGACCGCGATCGAGTCCGGACCGTGGGCGGCGCGAATCGCCGCCAACCGCTCGCCCGCGTACCGATACGCCTCGGGCCAGGCGATCGGGTCAAACCCACTCATCCCGCGCCGCACCGGCTCACGCAGCCGATCCGGATCCTCGTGCAATTCGGCCAGTGCGTGCGCCTTCACGCAAAAATAGCCCCGCGAAAATGGATCGTCGACGTCGCCGCGGATGCGCGTCACGCGCTCGCCCTCGACGTCGATTGCCAGTCCGCAAGTGGCCTCGCACAAGATACAGTTGCGGTAAACCGTTCGGCGCTGATTCACGTCATCCTCCTAGGTGCCACTACTCCCGAACATCATCATGGGACGTGCGATATGTTATCGCGTGCGCCGCGACCTTACTCGCCGTTTTCGGACTTCATCATCGCGGCCATCCGGCTCGATTCCGATGTCCGAAAACGGCGAGTAAAAGACAAGCGTCGGGCTCATAATAAACGCATGCTGCTAGACCACACAACCTGCTACCGGGCGATGCGCGCGCGCGATGCGCGCTTCGACGGACGCTTCTTCATCGCGGTATCGTCAACGCGCATCTACTGCCGCCCCGTGTGCACGGTACGGCCGCCCAAGCGCGAGAACTGCCGGTTTTACCCGAGCGCGGCGGCCGCCGAGATGGCGGGTTACCGGCCGTGTTTGCGCTGCCGGCCCGAACTCGCGCCAGGCAACGCCAGCGTCGACGCGGTGCAGCGCATCGCCCAAGCGGCGGCGCGGCTGATAGAAGACGGCACGATCAACGACGCCGGCACCGAAGCGGTCGCAACGCATCTCGGTATCACCGACCGCCATTTGCGGCGCGTGTTCCAAAGCGAGTTCGGCGTCGCGCCGATCGAGTTCGCGCAAACCCAACGTCTGCTCCTCGCCAAGCGGCTGTTGACCGATACGCGGCTGCCGGTGACGCAGATCGCGTTTGCGAGCGGGTTCGGCAGCGTGCGGCGATTCAACACGCTGTTCAAGGAGCGCTACCGCCTCAATCCGACACGCCTGCGCAAGGCCGCGGTGCTGGCGGCACCGGCGGACGCGCTCAACTTCGAGCTGAGCTATCGGCCACCCTACGACTGGGATGCGCTCATCGCGTTCCTCGGCGCGCGCACGATTGGCGGAGTTGAAGCGGTCGACGGCCGATCCTATCGGCGCACCGTCCGGCTTTCGCACGGCCACGCGGAACACCACGGTTGGATCGCGGTCGCGCCGGCCAAGCATAAACACGCGTTGCGCGTGACTGTCAGCACGTCGCTCGCAAAGACGCTGCCGGCGGTGCTCGCGCGCGTGAAGGACCTGACCGACTTATCCTGTCATCCCGCCGACGTCGCCCAAGCGCTCGGCACACTCGCCGCGCGCCATCCCGGACTGCGCGTGCCTGGAGCGTTCGACGGTTTCGAATTGGCGGTGCGCGCGATTCTCGGCCAACAAATCACCGTGGCGGCGGCGCGCACGCTCGCGGGACGTTTCGCCGCGGCGTTTGGTGAAAAAATCGAAACGCCCCATGCCGCGCTGACCGTGCTGTTCCCGCTCCCGTGCGAGGTCGCCGAGCTCAAGACCAGACAGATCGCGAAGTGCGGAGTCATTTCAGCGCGAGCGCGTTCGATTCTGGCGCTCGCTCGCGCGCTGGGCCATAGCGGGCTGACGCTCGCGCCGGGGAGTAATGTCGAGGTCGTCGTCGACAAGCTTCAGTCGCTACCGGGCATCGGCCCATGGACCGCGCAGTACATCGCCATGCGAGCGCTCGCCTGGCCCGATGCGTTTCCGCACACCGATTTCGGCGTGATGAAGGCGCTTGGCGAAAGAAATCCCAAACGCGTACTGGCGATGGCGCAGGCGTGGCGGCCGTGGCGCGCTTACGCGGTCATGCACTTGTGGCAATCGCTCAGGTAAAGAACCTCATCGATGTATCACGTTAACGGGAGATAAAGACGATGCACAAGATTGTCGATCCGGCCATTTTGTATTTCGGCACGCCGGTGGTCCTGGTGAGCACGCTGAACGAAGACGGCTCGCCAAACCTCGCACCGATGTCCTCCGCGTGGTGGCTACGCCAAAGCTGCATGCTCGGCTTCGACCCGACGTCGAAGACACCGGCGAATCTGCAGCGCACCGGCGAGTGTGTGCTCAATCTGCCGTCCGCCGATCTTGTTGCCAACGTCGATCGACTAGCGCGCCTGACCGGAAGTAGTCCACCACCACCGCACAAGATCATGTGGGGCTATCGTTATGAATCCGATAAATTCGGCGCCGCCGGCCTCACACCCGCGCGCTCGGAGCGGGTCGGTGCACCGCGCGTCGCCGAATGCCCGGTGCAGCTCGAGGCGATACTCGAGGACGTACGGCCGTTCGGAGCCAACGACCCGAAGTACGCCGCTCTACGCGCCGCGCTGGCGATCGAGGTGCGCGTTGTACGCGTGCACATCGAAGAGGGTCTGCTTGTCGATGGGTTTCCCAATCGCATCGACCCAAAGAGATGGCGGCCCCTCATCATGAGCTTTCGACAATTCTTCGGGCTCGGCGAAATTCTTCACCCGTCACGGCTCAGCGAGTTTCCGGAAGAGGCGTTCAAGCCACGCGAACGACTGCGCGCGTGAAAGCGGGGAAACCGCAAAACGTTTTCAACGACAGGAGATCGATCATGCGCTACTTTGCACCTTACCAGAGCCCGCTTGGCGACATGCTGTTGGTCGCAACCACGGAAGCGCTCGCCGGGCTCTACTTCATCGGCCAGAAATATTTTCCGCGTCTCGATCCTGCTTGGCAAAAAGCGGCGGACGCCGAGCCCATACGCAAAACGCTCGACGAGCTGGACGATTACTTCGCGGGCCGGCGCACACGGTTCGACGTGCCGCTCGCGCCGCATGGCACGCCGTATCAACATGCTATCTGGAAAGCGATCGCTTCCGTCGAGTACGGCGAGACCATTACGTACGGCGAGCTCGCGCGCCGCAGCGGTTTTCCGGGCAACGCGCGGGCCGCGGGCGCGGCCACCGGACAGAATCCAATTGGGATTATCGTTCCGTGCCACCGCATCATCGGTTCGAACGGAAACCTAACGGGTTATGCCGGCGGGCTCGACAAGAAACGGGCACTACTCGCGCTGGAAGCAGAGCATGCATCGCCGGGGCTGTTTCAGCGCATCGGCGCCCGCGACCGACCGATTGCGGAATCGCAAACGTAGCCGATGAGCCGTCGCGGCGCCGCGGAGGAAAGCGGCAGGCACGGCACTGTGACGGGAGCGGTGCTAGACGGGCCAAGCGTTCGTACGTCCTGAGAATTCCCCCGGTATCCATAAGAAATACCTTAGATATCTGGTAGGTAGCCTTACGCCAGCTTGGACGACCTCCCGTCTTTTTCAGGTACTTACCTCTAAACTGTCGTCGAACCGCTCCGGCCGGGCCGCGGGGATGCTATTAGTTACGTCTGAACAATAAAAAGGGAGAGGTGGCAACCCGCCAAGGGTTCGCCATTCATGTTCAAGCTACGTCGGTACTTTTCCATCACAAGCTTGGCCGGCGTGGCGATCGTCGTCGCCATCCTATTTTTCTTTTACCGCGATCTCGCCTTCAAGGCGCTGGTGGAGCATCAGACACGGACGAATGTCGCGCTCACGCAAGTCTTCGCCAATACGCTCTGGCCGCGTTACGTCGCGTTTATCACGGGCGCGCACGATGTCCCTCGTAACCAGCTCGCCGAGTACCCGGAGACGCAGTGGCTGCGCGAGGACGTGCTGCGACAGATGCGAGGCCTCAACGTCGTCAAGATAAAGATATACGACCTCGACGGCTTAACCGTATTTTCCACCGACGCCAACCAAATCGGCGAGGATAAAAGCAAGAACGCCGGATTTCGCGCGGCCAGAGCCGGCACCGCGGTGAGTGAGATCACGTTCCGGGAACGTTTCGACGCCTTCGAGGAAACCATCGTCGATCGGAACCTGATTTCCTCGTACGTCCCGATTCAGCGGAACGAAACGGCGGGGGTCGAAGGCATCCTCGAGGTCTACTCGGACGTGAGCGGGCTGGTGAAGAACCTCGAAGCGACGCAGTGGGAGATCGTCGCGGCCGTTCTGGGCAGCCTTTCCTTGCTCTACTTCTTTCTATTCCTGATCGTGCGGCGCGCCGACAATATCATCCGCGCACAAAGCGAGAGCGAGCGTCTCGCCAATCGCCTGAAGCTACAGCATCAGGCGTTTCACGATTCCTTGACCGGCCTTCCGAACCGGGCGAAGTTCACCGAGGCGCTGAACGAGGTCATCGGGCGCGCGAAGAGCAGCGGAAACATGTTCGCGGTTCTGTTCGTCGATCTCGACCAATTCAAATATATCAACGACTCGCTCGGGCATTTCGTCGGCGACATGCTGTTGCAGGCGGTCGCCGGCCGGTTGCGCAATCTTTTACGCGAAACGTACACGGTTGCGCGCCTCGGCGGCGATGAATTCGTCATGCTCGTATCCGACATCAGCCGGATCAATCACGCGGCGCGCATCGCCGTGCGCATCCACCAAGCGATCGCGCGCGAGCCTTATAACATCGACGGTCGCAGGCTCAGCGTCACGCCGAGCATCGGGATCAGCTTGTATCCGGCCGACGGCGACAACGCCGTCGAGCTGATCAAGAACGCCGACGCGGCGATGTACTACGCCAAGGAAATGGGGCGCAACAATTATCAGTTCTATACGCACGACATGAACGCGCGCGCGTTCGCGGTGCTATCGACCGAGCACAGCTTGCGCCAGGCGCTTGAGCGCGGAGAATTTCTGCTCCACTACCAGCCGCAGATTGATATCGCGACTGGCCGGATGGTGGGCGCCGAGGCGCTGCTTCGCTGGCAACGGCCGGACATGGGGCTGGTGCCGCCGGCGCAGTTCATTTCGATCGCGGAGGAGACGGGCTTGATCGTGCCGATCGGTGACTGGGTCGTGCGCGAAGCGTGCATACAGAGCCGCCGCTGGCGCGACGCCGGCCTGCGGGCACTGCCGGTAAGCGTGAACGTCTCGGCGTTGCAGTTCCGGCAACCCGGGTTCCCGCAAAAAGTCGCCGCCGTGCTGCACGAGATCGATCTGCGACCGGAATCGTTGGAACTCGAGATCACCGAGAGCGTCATCATGCACGGCGCGGAAACGACGATGGCGACGATGCGTCAATTGAAAGAGATGCGGCTGAAGCTCTCGATCGATGACTTCGGAACCGGTTATTCGAGCCTGAGCTATCTAAAGCAGTTTCCCATCGATCGTCTCAAGCTCGATCAGTCCTTCGTGCGCGGTTTGCCGTCCGAGCCGGAAGACTTGGCTATCTCCACCGCCGTGCTGAGAATGGCGAAGACACTGGGACTGAAAGTCATGGCGGAGGGAGTGGAGACCGAGGAACAGCTTCGATTCCTGCGCCGGAACGAGTGCAACGAGGCGCAGGGCCGCTTCTTCAGCGGCCCGTTGCCGGCCGACGAGCTGGCGCGGTTCGCGGCCCGATCCGACGCGACTCAGTTCACCGGCCGGCGCGCGCGCGCGAAATAACGGCAACTCGAGCCGCCTGCAGGCGCGCGAATCGCGAACACGGCATCATTTCGCTGCGCGATTCTTGACCAGGTCGTCCACCACGGAGGGATCGGCCAGCGTGGTCGTATCTCCGAGATTACCGAGCTCGTTCTCGGCGATCTTGCGCAGAATGCGGCGCATGATTTTGCCCGAGCGCGTCTTCGGGAGCCCCGGCGCCCATTGAATGATATCGGGCGAGGCGAGCGGACCGATCTCCTTGCGCACTTGTTGAACCAACTCCAATCGCAGCGCTTCGCTCGGTTGCACGCCGACCTTCAGCGTTACGTAGCAGTAGATACCCTGACCTTTGATGTCGTGCGGGAAACCAACGACCGCGGCTTCGGCGACGGCGTGATGCAGTACCAGCGCGCTCTCGATTTCCGCGGTGCCTAAACGATGGCCGGAGACGTTCAAAACGTCGTCGACGCGTCCGGTAATCCAGTAGTAGCCGTCTTTATCGCGTCGCGCGCCGTCACCGGTGAAATATTTTCCCGGGTACGTTTTGAAATACGTATCGACGAAGCGCTGATGATCGCCGTACACCGTGCGCATCTGCCCGGGCCAGGAGCGCAGCAGCACCAAGTTACCGCTCGCTTCGCCCTCGATCTCCTTCCCTTCGCCATCGACGATCGCCGGCACGACGCCGAAGAACGGCCGTGTCGCCGAGCCGGGCTTGAGCCGCGTCGCGCCGGGCAACGGCGTGATCAGAATGCCGCCGGTCTCGGTCTGCCACCAGGTGTCGACGATCGGACGCTTGCCGTCGCCGACCACGCGGTGATACCACTCCCACGCTTCGGGGTTTATCGGCTCGCCCACGGTGCCGAGCAGCTTCACGCTCGCGCGGCTCGTCGTCTTGACCGGCGCCTCGCCCTCGCGCATGAGCGCGCGGATCGCGGTCGGCGCGGTGTAGAAAATATTTACTTTGTGCTTGTCGATGACTTCCCAGAAGCGCGATGACGACGGATAGTTCGGCACGCCCTCGAACATCAGCGTCGTCGCGCCGTTCGCCAACGGGCCGTAGACGATGTATGAGTGGCCGGTGACCCAGCCGACGTCGGCGGTACACCAATGGATGTCGCCGTCGTGATAGTCGAACACGTATTTGTGCGTCATCGCGACGAACGTCAGATACCCGCCGGTCGTGTGCAACACCCCCTTCGGCTTACCCGTCGAGCCCGAGGTGTAGAGAATAAAGAGCGGGTCCTCGGCATCCATTTCTTCCGGTGGACAATCGGCGGAAGCTTTCGCCATTAAGTCGTGATACCAGACGTCGCGCGCATTGTTCCAGGCAACATCGCCGCCGGTGCGCTTGATGACGATCACGCTGTGCACGTTCGGACAATTGACCAACGCCGCGTCGGTGTTCTTCTTGAGCGGAATTTTCTTCCCGCCACGTAGCCCTTCATCGGCGGTGATGACGACCCGGCAGTCGGAATCGAGAACGCGGTCTTTGATCGACTCCGGCGAAAACCCACCGAATACGACGGAATGGATCGCGCCGATGCGTGCGCACGCGAGCATCGCCATCGCCGCTTCCGGAATCATCGGCATGTAAATGCACACGCGGTCGCCTTTCTTGACGCCGCGGCTTTTCAGCGCGTTCGCGAACTTGCTTACTTGCTGGTGCAGCTCGCAATAAGTGATTTTCTTGTCGTCCTTGGGATCGTCCCCTTCCCAGAGAATCGCCACCTGGTTGGCGCGCTTCTCCAAGTGCCGGTCGATACAGTTGTAGGAGACGTTGAGCTTGGCGCCGACGAACCACTTGATGTGAAGATTCTTCGCGTCGTAGCTCCAATCCGACACCTGGGTCCAAGGTTTGGACCAGGTGACGAACTGCTTCGCCTGCTCGGCCCAAAAGCCATCGGGGTCCGTTACCGAGCGTTCATACATGTCTCGATATTTGTTGTCGTCGATGTACGCGCGCCGCGCGACTTCCGACGGAACGGCGTAGATTTTTTCTTGCGACATGGCGCACCTCCTTCAGCGATACAAAAATTCTATAGCCACGCGGCGCTCATGGCGATGACCGGCTGACAAGTCGAAGGCCCGGTGGAGCCGGTTAGCCGTAAGGCAAAGCGGCCGACAGAACCGCGTATAGCGGCATGATAGTGCCTTACCGATCGAAGTTAATATTGGAGGCCGGCACGACAGCCGGCGGCGCGGCGCAAAAAACGAAGCGGGGCCGACAAGGCCCCGCCCGTACGAAGTATGGCTAGACGGCTTTGGCCTTCGCCGAGTCCCAGATTCTGATTTGACGCGTCTCCGGCATCAGGAAGAGGGCGAGCACGAAGCAGATGGCCGGAACCGCAATCGGGTAGATCAGCGCGTAGCCGATGCTACCGGTAGCCTGAAACGCTGCCGTGGTGATGAACGGCACCAAACCGCCACCCCAGCCATTCCCAATGTGATACGGCACCGACACCGACGTATAGCGTATCCGGCTTGGGAAATATTCCGCCAAGAACGCCCCGATCGGCCCGTACACCATTCCGACATAGGACACGAGAATGAAGATTATGAAAATCGAGACAGCGTAGTTGATGTTACCCGGCGTGGTTACCTGTGCGAGCCACAAATATAATGGGTAATAGGTCACCGCCGCGAGGAACATGCCTGCCAAGATCACCGGCTTGCGCCCGATCAAGTCTGACAACCAGCCGAACAAGATCAGTGTCGGGGTCGCGAGCAGTAGCGCCGCCCCTACGATATAGCTTGAGGTCGCGACATCCACTTTCGATACTTGCTGCAGGAAGAACAGCGCCCAGAACTGCCCGCTGTACCAGACCACTCCCTGCCCGATCACCACGACCGAGGCGATCAGCACGAACTTTATGTTGGAACTCATGAAAGCTTCTTTCCATGGGTTCTTGGTCATCTGACCCTTGGCTCTCAACTCCTGGAAGATCGGCGTCTCCTGCAGTTGCAGTCGGATGTAGATCGCGATCGCCACAAGTAAGAAAGATACCAGGAACGGGATACGCCACGCCCAGTCGTTGAACACCTCGGCGCCAAAGTAACCGCGCGTACCGAGAATCACGGCGAGCGATACCACTATTCCAAGCGTCGGGGACGTCTGCAACCATCCGGTGTAGTAGCCACGGCGTTCGTCGGGTACGTGCTCGGCAACATAGGTAATCGCGCCGCCGTATTCA
This sequence comes from Sulfurifustaceae bacterium, assembly GCA_041481875.1. Taxonomy (GTDB): domain Bacteria; phylum Pseudomonadota; class Gammaproteobacteria; order Acidiferrobacterales; family Sulfurifustaceae; genus JACQFZ01. The sequence continues at coordinate 83 of JBGPCS010000069.1, read as the reverse complement.
CCGCCCAGGCATAGGCCCTGGATCATTCGTAAGCCGAAGAGGATGAATGCTGCGGCCAGACCGATCGATTGGAAGCTGGGGAT
>JBGPCS010000068.1:0-9111 GCA_041481875.1 Sulfurifustaceae bacterium | reverse complement strand
GATCGACGTCGACGAGCGCAGCGGCAAGAGCCGCTCGATCCGCCGGTTCGCGCTCGATGAAACCGACGCGACTAACGCCGTCGGGGCCCTGGCCAAAGCGGTCGCATGATATTCTCGCGTGTCGCCGCTTCAATCGAGCCCGAGCGAAATGTCGTATTGGCTGATGAAGTCCGAACCGGACGTTTTCTCGATCGACATCCTTCAGAGTCGCCCGAATCAAACCGAGCGCTGGGACGGCGTGCGCAACTTTCAGGCGCGCAATTTCATGCGCGCGATGAACGTGGGCGATCGCGCCCTCTTCTACCATTCGAGCTGTGCCGAACCGGGTGTGGCCGGGATCGTCGAGATCGTGCGCGCGGCCTATCCGGATTTCACGTCGTGGGATCAGAAGAGCGAGTACTACGATGCACGCAGCACGCCGAGCAAGCCGTATTGGTACATGGTCGACGTACGCTTCGAGCGCAAACTGAAGCGGCTCGTATCGCTCGCGCGATTGCGCGCGAATCCGATGCTTACGGGCATGCGTCTGCTCGCACGCGGCAACCGCTTGTCGATCCTGCCGATCGGCGCCGGCGAGTGGGAGATTATTCTGAACATGGAATAGATGAATTGATCGCCCTCAACCACAGTTTACCGCTCAATGGAGAAACGCGGATATGAAAAAGCTCTACGCCCTGGCTACCTTGATCTTCCTACCGGCGTTCGCCGCCGCTGCCCCCGCGAGCACGAAACCGGCGGTACGCCTGACGACCAGCATGGGCGTGATCGAGCTAGAGCTCGACGCGCAGAAGGCGCCGGTGTCGACCGAAAACTTTCTCAAGTACGTCGACAAGGGCTTTTACAACGGCACGATCTTTCATCGCGTCATCCCGGGCTTCATGGTTCAGGGCGGCGGATTCGAGCCCGGGCTCAAACAAAAACCGACCGACGCAACGATCCAGAACGAAGCGGCAAACGGATTGAAGAACCTCGCCGGCACGGTCGCCATGGCTCGCACCATGGAGCCGCATTCCGCCAGCGCGCAATTCTTCGTGAACGCCGTCGACAACGGGTTCCTCGATCACCGCGATAAGACCGCGCGCGGTTGGGGCTATGCGGTGTTCGGCAAGGTCACCAAGGGCATGGATGTGGTGAAAAAAATCGAGTTGGTGTCCACGAAGACGACAGGCGGATTCGAGAACGTCCCGGCGGCCGACGTGGTTATTACGAAAGCCGAGCGGATCGCGGCGAAATAACGCCGAGCGTCCCTAATCCGGCCGCCGGACCATCAGCCCAAGAACAATTTGTACGCGGGATTGGCGGTCTCCTCGGAATATTCGTAACCGAGGGTCTGAAGAAAGGTTTGAAACTTCCGCTGGTCCTTGGGCGGGACTTGCATGCCGACGAGCACGCGACCGAAGTCGGCGCCGTGGTTGCGGTAGTGGAACAGGCTGATGTTCCAGGCGCCGCCCATCTTGTTCAGAAAATTGAGCAGTGCCCCCGGCCGTTCGGGAAACTCGAATCGGTAGAGGCTCTCATGGACGGCGTTCGGGGCGCGGCCGCCGACCAAATGGCGAATATGCAGCTTCGCCATTTCGTTGTCGGTCATGTCGACGGTCGGGTAACCGCTCGCGCGAAGCGACTTGATCAACGCGTTGACTTCGTTCGCACGTACCTGCACGCCGACGAAGATGTGCGCGTTCTTCGGATCCGCGTAGCGATAGTTGAACTCGGTGATGTTGTGATCGCCCACCATCGAGCAGAAACGCCGGAATGAGCCGGCGCGCTCCGGGATGGTAACCGCCAGTATCGCCTCGCGCCGCTCGCCGACCTCGGCGCGCTCGGCGACGTGCCGCAGCCGGTCGAAGTTGACATTGGCGCCCGAGGCGATCGTGACCAGATGTTTGTGCTTGAGGTTCTCGCGCTTGACGTAGCGCTTCATGCCGGCGAAGCCGAGCGCGCCGGCGGGCTCGAGCACGGAGCGGCGATCTTCGAAAATATCCTTGATCGCCGCGCAGATTTCGTCGTTCGACACGATAACGATCTCGTCCACGAATTTCTTGCAGGCTTTGAACGTTTCTTGGCCGACCTGCCGCACCGCGACGCCGTCGGCGAACATGCCGACGTGATCGAGTACGATGCGCCGGCCCGCCTTGAGCGAGCGCGCCATCGCGTCGGCGTCCTCCGGCTCGACGCCGATGATTTTGACCTCGGGACGGAGCTGCTTGATATACATCGCGATGCCGGAAATCAATCCACCGCCGCCAACCGGCACGAAGACGGCGTACAGATTCGACGTATGCTGTTTCAGAATCTCCAGGCCGATCGTGCCCTGACCCGCGATCACGGCTGGATCGTCATACGGAGGAATGAAAGTCAATCGCTTGGACTTGCCGAGCTCGCGTGCGTGCGCGTAAGCGGCGTCGTAGTTGTCACCGTGTAAAATCGCTTCGCCGCCGAGACTGCGAACCGCGTCGACCTTGATCTGCGGCGTGGTGCGTGGCATCACGATGATGCTCTGGGTACCGAGTTTTTTCGCTGACAGCGCCACGCCTTGCGCGTGATTGCCGGCGGATGAGGCGATCACGCCACGTTTCAACTCCGCCGCCGAGAGCCCGATCATTTTGTTATATGCGCCCCTCCACTTGAATGAGAACACCGGCGGCCCGTCCTCTCGTTTGATCCAGACATGGTTCTGCAGACGGCGCGACAACACCGGCGCGTGCTCGAGCGGCGTTTCCTTCGCCAACTCATAGACGCGAGCGGTGAGAATTCTTTTGATGTATTGCTGTGACAAGCGAGGTTCCTGGCGATCTCCGATCCGCGAGGCGCTGGCAATATCCGCGGTCGGGGGCGGCTTAATTTAGCAGCTCATCCTTTATAAATACATCCGGACTGGCTATTCTCGTCGGCCTTCATGGAGAACGACGCATGAATGCAGACGAGAAAAAGAGAGCGGCGGCCGCGGCCGCGCTCGAGTACGTGGAGTTCGGCACCGTGATCGGTGTCGGCACCGGTTCCACCGCCAACCACTTCATCGATTTGCTCGCCAAGACCAAGGGTCGGATCGAAGGCGCGGTGGCGAGCTCAAAGGCGACCGAGACACGACTGATACGAGCGGGTATCGCCGTGCTCGATCTGAACGCCGTCGGCCCATTGCCGCTCTATGTCGACGGCGCGGACGAGGCGACACAACACCGGCATTTGATCAAGGGCGGCGGCGGCGCGCTAACGCGCGAGAAAATCGTCGCGGCGGCGAGCGAAAAATTCGTGTGCATCGCCGATGATTCGAAGCTCGTCGGCCGCTTGGGCCGCTTCCCACTGCCGGTGGAAGTCATTCCGATGGCGCGTTCCTACATCGCGCGCCGATTGGTAAAGCTCGGCGGTCAACCCGCGTTGCGAGACGGTTTCACCACCGACAACGGGAACCTGATCTTGGACGTGCATAACTTGAATATCTTGAGCCCGATCGAGTTGGAGAGCGAGCTCAACCAGCTCGCGGGCGCAGTCGCCAACGGACTTTTCGCGCGCCGCCCGGCCGACGTGCTGCTACTGGCCACGGACGGCGGCGTGCGAACCATCGAGTGAGCGGGGCCGCACGATGCCGTTGCTAGTTTGCGGTCCGGTTGATTTGAATACCGAGCTTTTTCACCCGGTGCCATAGACTGCGTTCGCTGAGGCCGAGCATCTTCGCCGCGTGCGCCTGCACGCCATTAGTCTGCGTAAGCGCTTGTAGAATCGCGCGGCGTTCGACGTCCGCCAGCCACTCGTCCAGTCCGCGGTCGTTCGATTTCTCGACTTGAAGAAGGTCCTGCGTCACTGCGACCTGGGGTGCGAGCGTGCCCGGCGGTAGATCCCCAACGTCGATGACATCGCCCTTACAGGAAAGTACCGCGCGTTCGAGGGAGTTTCGCAATTCGCGAATGTTGCCGGGCCAGGCGTATCGGCCGAGCGCATCGAGCGCGGCCGGGGTGATGCCGGTTACGTGTTTATTCATCTCCGCGGACAGCTCGGTCAAGAAATTGTTCGCGAGCAGTGGAATGTCCTCCCGACGCTCGCGCAGCGGCGGGACGACGATGCTGTAGACGTCGAGCCGATAAAAAAGATCCTCACGGAATTTGCCTTGCACAACCTGTGCTTTGAGATCGCGATTACTCGCGGCGAGAAAGCGCACGTCGACGGCGCGCACTTCATCGCTCCCGACCGGGGAGTATTCGCGCTCCTGAATCACGCGCAACAGCTTCGCCTGCAACGCCGGGTCGAGCTCGCCGACTTCATCGAGAAACAGCGTGCCGCCCTGCGCTTGTTCGAGGCGACCGGAGCGGTTTTGGCTCGCGCCGGTGAAGGCGCCCTTGACGTAGCCGAACAGCTCGCTTTCCAAGAGATCGTGCGGAATTGCGGAGCAATTAATGGCGACCCACGCCGCGCCCTGGCGTGGCGATAATTCGTGAACCGTGCGCGCGACCAACTCCTTGCCGGTGCCCGATTCGCCGGTGATGAGCACGCCGGTCTTGTACGGCGCTACGCGCTTGATTTCATCGACCAGTCGTTGCGACGCCGGCCCTTCCCCGATCATGCGGTGTCGGTAGCGCGACTCGCGTACCGCCGCCTTGAGCCGTTCGTTCTCGCGCAGAATGTCGCGCAGCTTGACCGCGTTGTGCACGGCGATCTCGAGTTGCTCGGGCTCGAACGGCTTTGTCAGATAATCGGAGGCACCGTCATGGATGCTCTTGACCGCCGAGCGTATGGTGCCGTGCGCGGTAACGATGATGACGGGCACCTTCGGAAGATCGCGGCGACAGCGCCGGACGAACTCCTCGCCTCCCATGCCGGGCATTTTGAGATCAGTCAAGATGACATCGAGATTCGGATTGGAGAGATGCGGCAGCGCCGCTTCGGCGGCGTCGGACACCAACACGTGATATCCCGCTTCCTCGAGCACCATGCGCATCACCGCCTGCATGTTTTGCTCATCATCGACAACGAGCACCGTGCGCTTCATACCTTCCCCTCAATTTTAAGGATTGCACAGCCATCCTTGGCGACCGCTAATCGACGTCCGCCACCGCCCGCCCGAGGTTCTCGGCCGCTACTGCGGCTCGCTCTCGTACACCGGAAAGCGCATCACGAAGCGCGCGCCGGATTGTTTGGGCGGCAGCGCCTCGAGCCGGCCGCCGTTTGCCTCGGTAAGGGTGTAGGCGATCGTGAGACCCAGACCCGTCCCGTGCTCCTTCGTAGTAAAGAACGGCTCGAACAAGCGCGGCATGATTTCCGGCGGAACGCCGGGACCGCTATCTTCCACGGAGAGCACGACTTCCCCACCCTTGGACTGCGAGCCGACGCGTAGCTCGGCATGCGGCAGATCGGCCATCGCCTGCGCGGCGTTGGCGAAGATGTTGCTCCACGCCTGCTGCAGCAGGCCGGCATCGGCGAGGATCCGTACGCCGTTGTGACGAAAATCCTTGTGCACGGCAATGGAATCGTTACCGGCGAGGCTCGTGTTCAGGGCCCGCTCTAGCGGCAGTACCGGATCGATCGTGTCGAAATTCGGCTGCCGATGACGCGACAGATGCAAGAAGTCCTGCACCAGACGCGCGACGCGCATGCTTTCCTCGCGCAGCATGCGCGTGAGCTCGGCCTTCTTCGCGGGATCGAGTCCCGGCTTTTCCAGCATCGCGGCGGCCGTATTGATCACGCCGATCGGATTGCGGATTTCGTGCGCCAGCGCCGCGGAGAGCTCTCCCATCGCCGCCAACTTATCGCGCTGGTAGCGCTGCTGCTCTTCATTGCGCGCCGCGCGCAACCGCGTCGCCATGGCATTGAACGCCTTGGCCAGATCGCCGAGCTCATCGTCCGAGAGAACCGGGACGTTCGCGTTGAAATTGCGGCCGGCGAGTTGCATTACGCCGTTGCGTAAATGCTCGACCGGCTTCAGCACCAGGCGGCTCAGCAACAGGCCGGTGAGTCCGCCGATAATGATGCCGAGCAGCGCGATCCAAAGGAAAAGCGCCACTCGGTTCGTCAGTATTTCCTGAATGGTCCGGCGCTCGAGCCCGCTAAACATGACCGCCTCGACGCGACCGGTAGAATCGACGATCGGCGTGTACACGCCGCGATACTCGCCGCTCTCTGCATACGCGCTGTAAAACGGTTTTCGGTCGATTTCCAACCGGCGCACCGCGTCTTTCGTCAAATGTTTCAGCGCGATCGGTTGCGCCGGGTTCGAGAAGACGTCGTAGTAGTCGTGACCCTCGCGATAGTACAGGCGCGTCTTCAGGCTGGTGAGTTGCGCGAGCTCGTTCGCAAAGTCCTGCCCGAGCAAGCTTCCGATGACGAGATAGTATTGGGGCTTCCCCTTGCGCGGAACCGGTGTAATGCCGACGGCCGCCAAGAGATTCTGGCCGTCGCGCGTAACTTTGAGAACCGCTTCCGTCTGGCCGCTCTCCCAGCGCGTCTGCAACGTCAGCGGAATAGAGGAATAGAGGAGCTTCCCCTCGGGCGTATACACCTGCATCAAACTGAGGCCCATATCTTGAGCGATGCGGCGCACCGGCGAAGGCAGCGAAATATCCGGGTACAGGGCGATACCGGGAATGATCGCGGGATCGTCGGCCAGCACGCGGCCAAGCATGACGGCGTCATTCTGATACGCCTGCAACCAGTTTTGGTTGGCGCGCGCGGCATCCACTATCCAGACCTCGAACCTCTTCTCGAAGTTGGTGGCGACCCATTCGGACGCGAGCCAGCCGGCGACAAGCATCGGGATCACCACGATGACGGATATGATCACTTGGACTTTCCGCTGTAGTCGACCTGGCAGTGCCCACACGAACGCGACCCTCGAATTTAGAGACGAGCTACCAAATTTGTAGCTCGGAATCTTCGTGCTGTTGTACGCTACACGAGGCTGCCCCTCAACCAGCTGTAAGTAAAGCTCTTTATATTGAACAGCTCCGACCACAGGCCATGCTGCTAAATGGCATGCCGATTGCTCCCGCTGGCGACAGGCGGAAGGATTTCGCCCATTAGAACTTAACTATGGATTGCACGTCGTAAAACAATTTCCTTTTAGGAGAGTCAATCATGAAGAAGATACTGCTAAGCCTCGTTGCTCTGGCCTTCGCGGCCGGCGTTTCCACCGCCTTCGCTGCCGCACACATGAAGCCGGACGACAAGCTTGTCGCCGCCTGCAAGGACAAGAAAGCGGGCGACGCGGTTAAGGTTGACGGTAAGGATGCAAAGTGCCCGGAGAAGAAAGACGCAAAAAAATAGACGAGGTACCCAAGGTACCGAAAAGGACCATAAGTCCGAACTAGATGTTCCTTTGAGAAGCGGCCCCCGGGCCGCTTTTTTATTCCATGTTTTAAGGCAAGCTACAAATTTTGAAGACCTCGATCGCCCGAGTCGTTCGTGAAAATTTCGATTGACCGGCGCTAAGTAGTTGATAATCTACGCCCCGTCCGCGCCGCGGCTTTCTGGCATGGGGGTTGCTCTAGCCATTTTGTGATGGCGAGTTACCCGCCAGCAAACAGAACTAGATCCATCAACAAAGGAGCTCATCATGAAAAAGTTTTTAATCGCCACTATCGGCTCACTCGCGCTTCTAATCGCGGGCGTTAGCTACGCGGCTCAGCACACCGCGCCGAAAGACGACGGAAAGCCGCAAACCGAACAGAAGAAGGACACGAAGAAACCCGCTAAGAAGAAGTGCCCCGAAGGACAGGTCTACAACAAACAGGACAAGAAGTGTGTTGCGAAGACCGCGAGCACGGGTGCGAGCAAGCCGGCTGCCCCGGCTAAGTAAAGTACTTTAAGCACAAGTGCAAGAGTCAAGGCGCCCCGGCTGGGGCGCTTTGTCTTTGTGCGGCGCACACCGACGCAGAATCGACCCAGAGCAGTGCGCAATCGTGGCGCGCGCATGCCTCAGGGAGATAAAGCGACGCGCTGGAGCAAGCTGGTACACTTCGGGCCGTGATCGTACTGCGTACCGTTCAATGTCCCTATTGCGGGGAATCGTTCGACACAAACGTCGATCCGAGTGGCGGGAGTCAAGATTACATCGAGGACTGCTACGTGTGTTGCCGTCCCATCGCATTCCGCCTCACCGTGGGTCCCGACGGCGACACGACCGGTCTGGAGACTCGACGTGACGAAGATTGAAGGTCCGCCCACCGCAACCCAGTACCAACCCATCTCCTGCGACGTTTACTCGCGGCTCGAGCTTGCGATTGTGCGCCGCGAGCAGCTCCGCCTATCTTGGAAACAGGGGAACGTTTGTTTTAACCAGCCGGTCGTGCCAATCGACCTTGAGACCCTCGCCGGCGAGGAGTTCTTGCATTGCCGCCTGCACTCCGGCGAGCGAGCGCGCGTCCGGCTTGACTATATAGATCGCATGGGGCCGGCGTGAGCCGCACACGTTGGATCGCCGTCGCTCTGGCATTGCTCCTCACGAAACCTGACGCGCTGCTTGCAGAGGGTAACGTCCCGGATTCCTGCGATTCCCCAGGCTTGAAGGTCCAAGTACTGGGATCGGGCGGACCGGACTTGGCCGGCGGGCGAGCGGCGAGCGCTTATCTCGTCTGGATCGACGCCAGGGCGCGCGTGTTGATCGATGCCGGCCCCGGTTCGGCGCTACGAATGGTCGCCGCCGGCGCACGCGCCTCCGACCTCGACGCCGTGCTTCTTACGCTCCTGCACGCCGACCACACGCTCGATCTGCCCGCGCTTGTGTCGATCGCCTCGCAGGAGGGCCGAGTGCGGCCGTTACCGCTTTACGGCCCGACGGGCAACCGCTTCGCCCCTTCCACGGTAACGTTCATCCGTACGCTGTTCGACGGCGCTCGCGGCGCGTATCGCCACCTTGGTGATGTGCTCAGTCCTCTGGTGAAGGAAGGCTTCAAGCTCGACGCGCACGAGGTTCGTAACCGAGCTTCCTCGGTTACCGTGCGACGCGAGGACAACGTCGCCAGCTTCATCGAAGTCCGCGCGGGCGAGCGCGCGCAAGCGGCGGCGGCCGAAGTGGTCCGCGGCGACTATCCCGCGCTCGCGTGGCGTGTACGCTCGGGCGATCGCAGTATCGTGTTCACGGGCGATATGAACGCGGACGTAGGAACGTTGGAACGTCTGGCGCAG
>JBGPCS010000067.1:0-9112 GCA_041481875.1 Sulfurifustaceae bacterium | reverse complement strand
CTGCCGCTACCTCAAAGCCGACCCGCGCGGTCACTACGAAAGCTATTTCCAGCGCGCCAATCACCCGCAGCGTCCGCTCGCTTTCTGGATTCGCTACACCGTGTTTTGCCCCAAGGGACGATCCGGCGATGCTGTGGGTGAGACTTGGAACCGCTGCCGCTACCTCGAAGGCGACCCGCGCGGTCCTTCAGTAGCGCCGCATATATTTTATAGTCTCCCGCATCATCGTCGTGGCACCACGGCTTGTAGGTTAATATCTCGGTTTCACCGCAGGAGGCGTACGCGTGATTCTTCCAGCCATGCACTCGGTATTGAAACAGAGCAAGCGAGTCGCGGCGCGCGGGTGCGCGCGGAAGCTGCTCGCGATCGTGATAATCCCCGCGCTGGCGTTTATCAGCGAACCGAGCCGTGCGGCGTCGGAGGAGATCCAGGTCTACATGGACGATCTCACGGCGCCCGGCAATTTCGGCGCCGACATCCACAACAACTACGTGCTTTCCGGAAACAAGACACCGGCGTTCGATGGCGCGCAACCGCCGAACCACGTCTATCGCTTGACGCCGGAATTCTATTACGGCGTCACTAATACGTTTGAGCTCGGGCTCTACGTGCTTTCTTCGGTCGGGCCCGACAACGGCGGGCATCTCGACGGCTCAAAGCTGCGCGCGAAGTACATCGCGCCGCACGATGAGAAGCAGGGCGATTTCTGGGGAGTGAATCTCGAGGTCGGCAAAACCAACGTTCGCGTCTCGGAAACGCCGTGGAACGCGCAGCTCAAAGGCATCTACGGCCGGCGCTCGGGTCGCTGGACCTTCGCCGTCAATCCCAATATCGATTGGAGTTTGTCGTCGTCGGTTTACAACTCGGGCACGCTCGAGGTCGACACGAAACTCGCGTACCGAACGGACGGCGACTACCAGCTGGGATTCGAGAGCTACAACGAACTCGGACCGCTTCGCCACCCCGGGCATCTCAATGAGCAGAGCCAGACGTTATATGTTGCAATCGATACCGAAGTGGGAGGGTTCGATTTGAACGCGGGTCTCGGGCGCGGCCTGACGGACGCGTCGGACCGTTGGGTGGTGAAATTCATTGTCGGGGTTCATTACTAGATTCAGGGTAGCGCGCCGCACAGACACCCGATTTTCAGTTATCGAACTGCTCTGCCCACCGGGATGCATCGAGGTGAGCCGCGGTCACTCGGCCGACGTCTATTCCGATCGATCGGGTCAGCGTCTCGATGCCCGACGTATCCGCGTGTTCGCACGCCTCGCACAGCTCGAGGTACGGTGCGTACGGGCCACGATTCTCGCAGAGCGCCTCGTGAATCGGTTGGGCGACATTGATGTCTTTCAACGCCGTCCGCATCGGCATGCCGGTCAGTGCTTCGAGCAGCGAAAGCATCCCGGCCAGGAACAGCGTGTCCGCGTCGGCGTCGCTCATTTTCTGCAGCCCGAGCAACTCGACGAACCGCGCGCGTGTAAGCGCCGTACGAAATAAGGCCGGCGAGATTTGTGACGCTGGCGAGCCGGAAACCATGACCAGCGATAGCCACTTCGCGAATTTCGCCGGGCCGAGGATGACGATCGCATGGCGCACGCTCTCCATCGGTGTAACTAGCCCGACGCCCGGCGAATTGATGTAACGCAGCAGATGGAATGAAAGCGCAACATCATGGCGCATTTCCGCTTCGATCCGCTTCGGTCGGGCGTTTGCCGCGACTAGATTGAAAATCTGCACCGCGCGCAGGAATTGCGGGTCCATGCGCTGCACGCTGAGAGTCTCCGGGCGGGCGAAGTAGAAGCCCTGGAAATACTGCACCCCCATAGCCCGACAGGCGCGAAACTCTTCCTGCGATTCGACCTTGGAGGCGATGAACTTGATCGGGCGTCGCTTCAGCGACGCGAGTTGCTTACGCACGCCCTCCGTGCCGAGCGCACGCACGTCGAACTTGATGATATCTGCCAGCGCCACGAATGGATCGTAGACCGGCCGGTAGACAAAGTTGTCGAGCGCGAAACGATACCCGGCGCGACGCAACTCTCGGCAGCGGGCGACCAGCTCGTCCGTCACTTTCGTGTTCTCGACGATTTCGAATACCAATCGCTCCGGCGGCAACGCGGCGATGGCATCGTCGAGGAGCTCGCTCGCCGACACGTTCACATGCGCCCGCTTGCTGCCGAGAACGTTATCGAGGCCGAGCAGTTTGAAACTGTCGATCAGCAGGCCGAATGTGTTTTCCGGCGCCTTCGCGAGATCAGCCGCCTGCGCCGCGGCGGAACCGCGAAACAGCAGCTCGTAGGCAACAACGCGTTGTTGACGGTTGAGAATCGGTTGTCGGCCGACAAAGACGTGTTTGTCCGTCGGTACCTCGGAGATCGCGCCCTTGGCGTTGGGCACGGCGCTCACGCGGATTCCCGTATCGTTGTGAAAACTATATCTATAGTCACTGGTCCCTGTTCCCTGGTCCCGATTCCGTTGCCGGCGCAGCTAGTCCTTAAGCATAGTTGACAAAGCACAGGCCAACGCGGGGAAGATGCTGGGCGAGTGACGACACGACCGTGCACCACCCGATCATCGCGTCGAAACTAGGGATTAGTACTTCCGGACCGCGCTGCTGTCCTCAACAACTAGACACAACGTCCGAATTTCCGTGCGTTTCTTAACCTAGGTTAATGCACGGACATTGGCGCGTGCGCATACTCCGCGGATGAAATCACCGAAGTCGTACAGCCAAATAGTCAGTCGCCTGGGGTTCATCGGAGGCGCTATCGCGCTCGCGCTGCTGGCGCTCGCGCTCGTAACGCGCGGCTCGCAAGCGATTTTCCAAGTCAACCGTCCGGCGGCGGAGTACGCGGCATTGCTGCTACAGCGCGCGGCGACACTGCGCGTCGAGCTGGCCGTTGACTTCGTCTTCATTGGTTTCTACGCCGCGTTCTTCGTTTACTTGGCGCAGGCGATTCAATCGTGGCGCGGCACGCGGACCGTCGCCCATCCCTTCTGGCTCGGCGCGCTGCTGTTGACCGCGCTTTTGGACGCGATTGAAAACGCCCATATCCTTTCGTTGCTGTCGCTCGCGGAGCAAGGATTGGCGATACCGCAGGGCGATATCGCTTGGCAGATGGCGGCGAGTCAGCTCAAATTCGTTGCGAGTTATCTTGGCTTGTTTCTGCTCTCCTTCGAGCTACCGGAGGACACGCGCCTGGAGCGCGCGCTGGTCGTTTGGCTCCGCTGGTTTCAGTTTCCGCTGGGCGTTGCGATCTTTGTCGTGCCGGCGGCGGCGGCGGTGCCGCTGGTCTTGCTTCGCGTGGTTTCCTTCGTTGCGGGGTTGTGGATCTTCGCGTGGGTAGGTCTGCGCCGGGGAGAAGTAAAGGGGTGAAAGTGGTCGATCGTTTCGCCAGCCCCATGCCGCAACGGCGAGCGGTCGGCTTGTTGCACTACGCTACATCCGCCATGCTACCGGCGATGGACGCGAACTTGGCAATGTTTCGGCGCGCGCTGGAGTCGATCAGCGCTATCACCGACCGCGAGTGGGAGCAGATCCGCCCGCACCTCAGCCTTCGACACTTCACGCGCGGTAGTTACTTGCAGTCCGCCAAGGAGCCGGTCGGGGACGTCCACTTCCTGGTCGAGGGACTCGTGCGCGAATATTACACGACGGCCGACGGCCGAGAGCACGTCAAGAGCTTCGTGCGCGCCGGGAGCTTCACCGCCGCCTACGGCGCCTACATTCTCGCGCGCGAGTCCCATGTCTGGATCCAGGCGTTGGAGGAAACGCGCGCACTTGTCTTTCCGTTCGCGGCATTCGTCGCGTTGCGCGAGACGAATCTTATATGGGAGAGAATCAATCGCCACATCCTCGAGGCGTTGTTTGTCGCCAAAGAAAAACGCGAATTTCAGTTCCTCTCGATGAGCGCGTCCGAGCGCTATCGCCTGTTGCTGGAAGATTTTCCCGGTATCGAAGACCTCGTCTCGCAATACCATCTTGCCTCTTACCTCGGCGTCACGCCGATCGCGCTCAGCCGTATCCGGCGCCGGATGCGCGTGGCGAATGAATAGCAGAACGTAGCGTGAGCCCGCGCGCGCGACGGTTCCATTCATCGCCCTGCCTGTCTCATGCGGTGCAGCACTCCGCCAAGCCAGGCGCACGGCAACGCCGTGAGCACGAGCGCGATCGGATACCAGCTCGGTCCTAGATGCATCGGGATCGTGGCGATCGCGCCGGCCAGGCTCAGTACGAACCCGACAACTCCCAAGGACAACGCGTGACGCATTGGATTGCGCGGCGCGAACCTCGCGGCGATGTAGCTGCCGGCGACGGCGTAAACGAGCCGATAGACGAGCGCAAGAAGGAGCAAGCCCGTGTCGTACATCGGCTCGCCCCAAGGCGGATATACCCGCAACAGGTGCAGCACCTCGTCGGTGCCGAGCGAAAGAACAAAAACGGCGACTAATCCCAAGAGCACCGCGCCGGTGCTTCGCCACAAGCGGCGCGGGGGTGTACGCGTTGCTGTCATTTGAGCGGTCACTTGATCTCCTCTATCGTCGAGTCGTCCAGCGTCACCGAGCTGATGTCGATGCCAACAACTCCGCCAACCGTTCGTAGCTCCTCGCCACACCGCGCTCCATTCCGGACTTGACCACGCCATCGCGCGCTTCCTTCGACTCGTAGCGTATCGTGAGTGAGAGCGTGGTCCGGCCGGCGCGTTCGACCACTGCGTTTGTTACCAGCGCTGCTCCCGGGTACCAAGCCTGGTCGAACTTCTCGGTGGCGACGAAGTGTTCCGTTCCGACCTCCCGAAATACACCGCCCATTCCCATCTCGGTGCCTTCCGCGTTGCGCCACACGAAGCGATAGGCTCCGCCCACTTCCAGATCGATCTCGCAGACCGGCATCGTCCAGCCATCCGGTCCGAGCAACCAACGCTTGAGCAGCTCGGGTTCGGTCAAGGCGCCGAAGACGCGATTACGCGGTGCGTCGAAGACACGCGTGATGGCAATCTCGCGGTCGCTGGAGGTGGTTGATTTCAGGGTTGCGGTGCTCATGGATGTTCTCCTTTCGGGGAGTTTCCGTGTCTTGCCCCAAGGACGATCGGCGAGCACCTGAGCCGACAACTGAATGTTGGATGCCGATGTCCGACCGATGTGCCGCCGTTCTGACCCGGATTTTCTCCGATCGATCTACTATTTCCATCGGAACGATATAATCGACTCGCACTGATATGAGAGGACACGACTATGACTGTCGAAGTTGAAAAGAACGGCCCGGTCTGGACGATCATCCACAACCGTCCCGAAGCGCGCAACGCCATGGACCCGCAAAGCGCCGATGCGCTAACGCGGGCGTTTCTCGAATTCGACGCAGACGATTCCGCGCGCGCCGCCGTGCTATACGGCGCCGGTGGCGCATTCTGCGCCGGCTGGGACCTGAAGTATGTCAGCACGCTCAACGCGCAGTATCCGCTCGGGGAACTCGACATTCCGCCGGCCGCCGCGCGCAGTAACGGTGGCGAGATTCCGCGCGGACCGCTCGGCCCGACACGCCTCGAGCTCGACAAGCCGGTGATCGCCGCCATCGCCGGGCCGGCGGTGGCCGGCGGCATGGAGCTTGGCCTCTGGTGCGATTTCCGGGTGATGCAGGAAGACGCATACTTCGGCGTTTACTGCCGGCGCTGGGGCGTGCCCTTGATCGACGGTGGCACCGTGCGCCTTCCCCGCATCGTCGGCCAGGGCCGCGCGCTCGAAATTATTCTCACCGGCCGCAAAGTGCCGGCGGACGAATGCCTGCGCATCGGGCTGTGCGAATACGTCGTCCCGAACGGCGAAGTCCGCGCGAAGGCGGAAGCGTTGGCGCAGGATATCGCACGCTTCCCGCCGGTGTGCGTGCGCGCGGACCGGCGCTCCGCCATCAAGAGCCACGGTATGTCGATCCGCGACGCGCTGATTCAGGAGTGGTACAACGGGCGCGAAGCGCTGATCAAAGACGGCGTCACCGGCGCCGCGCGCTTCAAGGCCGGCCTCGGCCGGCACGGCGATTTCGACAAGATCTAGCTGACGCAGCGCGCTCGTGCGCCCGAAGGACGAGCATCTTTCATGACCCCCGCACCTTATAGTAAGCACCGTAAGTCAACAATGGGACGGCTCATCGTTCGGACCGCCGCAATGCCGTTCGGTCGCAGGCCGGTATATTTTTCGCCGCGCTAGAGACAAAATGAGAGGCCAACCGGCGAGCTTGCCGAATAACCCGCACCGAAATATGAAGGATCAAACGCGTGGCCACTGAATATTTTGACGTCGTGATCGTCGGAGCCGGACTCTCCGGGGTCGGCGCGGCTTATCACTTGCAGGACCAGTGCCCGGGGAAGAGCTATGTCATTCTGGAGGGCCGAGATTCGATCGGCGGAACCTGGGATCTGTTCCGCTATCCGGGCATCCGTTCGGACAGCGACATGCATACGCTCGGTTACAACTTCAAGCCGTGGCGCGAAGCGAAATCCATCGCCGACGGACCGTCGATTCTGAAATATGTGAAGGACACCGCCACCGAGAACGGCATCGACGCGCATATCCGCTATCGTCACCGCGTGAAACAGGCGGCGTGGTCGAGCGCGGACGCTGCGTGGACGATCGAAGCCGAACGCGAGGATACCGGTCAAACCGTTCGGCTCACGTGCAACTTCCTGCTGATGTGTTCGGGCTACTACCGCTACGAACACGGCTACACGCCCGAGTTCAAAGGCCGCGAGCGCTTCAAGGGCGAGATCGTGCATCCGCAAAAGTGGCCCGAGGATCTCGCCTATCGCGGCAAGCAGGTTGTCGTCATCGGTTCCGGCGCCACCGCGGTGACGCTGGTACCGGAAATCGCCAAGGAGGCGGAGCACGTCGTGATGCTGCAGCGCTCCCCGACCTATGTGATATCGCGCCCCGACACGGACGTGATCGCCAATTTTCTGCGCAAGATTTTGCCCGAAAAGACGGCCTACGCCATCACGCGCTGGAAGAACGTCGCACTGCAGCAGTTCGTGTATCGGCGCACGCGCACGCATCCGGAGAGGATCAAGCGGCGGCTGCTCTACCTGCTGCGCAAAGAGCTCGGCCGCGACTACGACATCGCGACCCATTTCACGCCGCAGTACAACCCGTGGGATCAGCGCCTGTGTCTCGTGCCGAACGGCGACCTGTTCCGATCGATCAGGTCGGGCAAAACCTCGGTCGTCACCGATCATATCGACGCCTTCACCGAGAACGGCATCCGGTTGAAGTCGGGTGCAACGCTGCCGGCCGACGTCATCGTCACCGCGACCGGGCTCGATCTCATCGTGCTCGGCGGCGTGCAATTCGCCGTCGACGGCCGACCCGTCAACTTCCCGGAAACGTACTCTTATAAAGGAATGATGTATTCGGACGTGCCGAACTTAATCTCGACCTTCGGCTACATCAACGCGTCGTGGACGCTGCGCGCCGATCTCACCGCGGAATACGTTTGCCGGCTCATCAACCACATGGACGAGCGCGGGATGCGCCGGTGCACGCCGCGCCTGCGCGACGACGAGCGCGACATGCCGGCGCGACGTTGGATCGATGGTTTCTCCTCCGGCTACATGCAGCGGGTGATGCACTTGTTCCCGAAGCAAGGCGACCGCGAGCCCTGGATCAATCCGCAAAACTACGACCGCGACAAGAAAATGATGCGCTATGCAGCGATCGAGGACGGCGTGCTGGTGTTCGACAATCCCACCTCAGTGACCCGCCCGAAAGTTTCGCGGCACGCGCACAGCGAGGCGTTAACAACATCGCGAAGTTGAAGTTTTGCACGGTAGTCCGGGCGATAGCGAACTGAAACACCAGCCCTGACTGCCCGATCGTACGTTCGGACGCTACCTTTGCCGCGGCATATCGGTTAACGTCAACGCCTGTCATTGTTCGGACACGCTTCGGGGAAATGGAAATTTCGACGAAGAAAAAGCGTGCGCCCGCACCATCCTCGACGGGCGATGCGCCTCGCGGGGCGGGAGCGCGCGCTGTCGCGCTCGGGTTCGGGCGGCGCGCGCAGGCGCAGCTCGCGCTGCTTGCAATCTTGGCGGTCGCGACCGGCGTCGCGCTCGTTCAAACGCCGAAGCCGGACCCGTTCGCGCCGGCGCCGACCGGTGCGCTCACTATAGCTTGGGAGTGGTTTCGCTATCCGGTCGAGCACAACGCGCATCAGCGGCTGCCGTTTATCCCGGTCAATATCAACAGCGTATTTTTTCTGAAAGACGGCCGCACCGGCTGGATCGCGGGCGACTCCGCATACATCGCGCGCACCGACGACGGTGGGCAAACCTGGGTGCGCGGGCGCATCGAAGCCGCGGCGACAGCGACACCCGCGCCCGCGAAGGCAAGTAGGTTTCTCGATCCATTGATCGGCGCCGCGCAGGCGGCGGAAAACAAGCAGTCGGGCGCGCCGCCGAATGCGCCGCCGCCGGAGCTGGAACAAAAGCAGGCGCCGCGGCAAACGCAAGAGTCACCTGCGCAACAACAGCGGCCACAGAACCCGGCGAGATCGGCTTCGCAATCGAAGGTCCCGCCAGCACCTCAAGCCAAGACGCCGATCGCGCCGACGGTACCTCCGATGGACGTGACTGCTGCGAGTTTAGACAGCATTCATTTCATGGATGGCCAACGCGGCGTTGCGGTTGGGGAGCGCGGCACCTTGCTCGTGAGCGAAGATGGCGGCCTGACCTGGCAGCCGCGCGCGAGCGGCACTAACGCGGCGCTTACTTCGGTCACCCACGATGGTAAACGTTGGGTAGCAGTGGGTCTCGGTGACGCGACGATAACCTCGGACGATGGTATCACTTGGCACTCACCCGCGAACGGCACTCAAGCTTTTCTCACTTCAGTCGCCCACGACAACAAACGCTGGGTGGCGGTGGGTCTCGGCGGCGTGATCGTAACTTCGGACGACGGCACGACTTGGCAACCGCGCATTAGCGGTACGCGGGCTTCGCTTGGTTCGGTCGCCCACGACGGCAAACGTTGGATCGCGGTGGGTGAATCCGGCGCGATCCTAAGCTCGGACGATGGCATCACCTGGCAACCGCGAACGAGCGGTACGCGGGCTTCGCTTGCT
>JBGPCS010000066.1:0-9150 GCA_041481875.1 Sulfurifustaceae bacterium | reverse complement strand
CGTCGAGATCGTCGATTACCATTGACTGGAGACCATTATGATTAAGAACGGTTTACCACCCATCCATCCGGGAGAATTCCTACGCGAAACGCTGGAAGAGTTAGGTATCTCCCAGGCGCAGTTCGCTCGCGCTATCGGTACAGCGCCCATGCGTGTTTCGCATATCGTGAAAGGCACGCGTCCGGTAACCGCGGAGCTCGCATTGCTATTCGGGCGCGCCCTCGGCCAGTCACCGCAGTATTGGCTCAACCTTCAAGCTGCTTATGATTTGAAATTGGCCGAGCGGTCTATCCGCACTCGGCTGAGGGCTGTGGCTGCGCTGGCGCCTGCCTAAAATCCTCGCATCATTTTCGTGCTTATCAATCCGTACGTCCCGACCCGGCGCTCCAGCGGATGCGCCGCCATCTCGTCATACATCAAGCGCAACGCATCGCCGTCAACGGCGCCGCGGAACACCACTTCATCAACCCCCTCGGTCTACGCTTCCACATCGACTGCTTCCGCGAAGCGCCCGGCTGCGTGGCGCTCGGCGCGGCGACGATGGAGCACACCTGGTTCCCGGGCTACGCCTGGCGCGCCGTGCAATGCGGGAATTGCGAAATCCATCTCGGTTGGATGTTCGCGTCCTCAGCCGATGAGTTCGATGGATTGATCATCGATCGGCTGACGTCTGCCGGGCCGACGAATAAATGATCGCAAGGATATTTCCCCGCGACCAGGCGGAGCTATACGGCACGTTTACTTTCCCACACCTGGTATCAGATAAAACCGCCGTATATCTCCGCACGCGCAAGATGAACCAGCGCCTTAAGCACTTGATTGTTACGGACCTACGCCGAGGGTCTTGCGCTATGATTGCCAAATATCTGTCAATAAGTCGTCTAATCTTCGATAGCGATCATGACTGACGAACCAATCGAGCCGAGAATATTGATTCACGACAAGTCTTGCTGCTGAAGCCATGCGTTTAGCGTGCTACAAGAAGACATGGAGCGGAAGCGTATAATTGCGTTCCCACCATGTGTGGAGGTGTCTTATGTCAAAGGTACTTGCCGAACTCAAAGAGAAGGCCGCCGAGCTGTCTGAGACCGAGCGAGCAGAACTGGCTCTGTCACTGATTGAATCGCTCGACGGACCAACTGATGATGACGTAGAGGAGGCCTGGCGAGCTGAGATTGAACGTCGCATTGGCGAGATTGAGCGCGGGGAGGTTCAGCTAATACCTGGTGAGGAAGTTTTTGCGCGCCTGCGGCGTCGCCTCGGGTGATATCCCACTTTTTCCACCCTGAAGCCGACGCTGAGCTTGAGGACGCGGCGCTCTTCTACGAATCGCGGCTGCGGGGACTTGGCAAGTCCTTTTCGGCGGAAGTCGAACGTACCATCCGGCTCATTCGAGAATTTCCAGATGCCGGGTCACCGATTGGGCCTAAGCGCAAACGGGTACTTGTTGACAGATTTCCCTATTCTATTGTGTATCGGCGAGACCCAGACTCAGTTGTCATTCTCGCCGTCGCTCATCAGCGCCGACGCCCGGGTTACTGGCGACACCGCAAGTAGCCCGCTGACAACCAGCTCCAGGACGACGCGCCGCCGGCCGCAGCCCGTGCGGGCGCACGAACATGCGCATCAAGGGTTGGATGGGGCGCGCCGATCAAACCACCAAAGTGCGCGGCTTGTTCGTGCACCCGCATCAGGTCGCCGAAGTGATGAAACGATTCCCGGCGATTCAACGCGCGCGCGTCGTTGTGGACAGCGTCGACGGCGGCGACCGCATGCGCGTGCTCTGCGCCGTTTCCGCCGCAGGCTCCGCCGATCTGCGCGGAGCGATTGAGGACGCGGTGCGCGAGATCACCCGCGTGCGCGGCGACGTAGAATTCGTCGAGCCGCAGTCGCTGCCCAACGATGGCAAGGTTATTGAAGACGTACGCAAGGTGGGATGATGGAAGGTTAAGATTGGGGGCACAGCGGTCGCCGGAAAATAACATGGAGGCTCCGAATAGCTCAATGTAGGGTGCGTTCCGCACACCAATCGACAAAGTGGTGCGTGGGACACACCCTACGTCTCTGTATATTTATCGTTAGAGGTCACGGGTTCACCGCATGGGAATACGCACACGGATCGAAGACGCCGTCTTCCTCTGGGAGAGTGGGCGGTGTGAGGGAGCATTCCTGAGTGCTCTGGTGGCTGTTGCTGCAACTGCTCGGCGACGCTCTCCAGATCGAAAGGCTGTGGGTGATCGTGACGCGTTTGAACAGTTTCTCGCGAGCGCTCATTCGGTGCGGTTGAGCGTTGAGTATCGCGGAGAAGTTCACCCCATCGAGCGCATTTTCTACAAGTGGCTGCGCTGCGAGTTGGTACACGAAGGTGGCCTACCTATTGACATCCAATTCATGCCAGACGACGGCCCAGGGTTGGCTGTTCGCGCTGGTGGTGCGCCGGAGTTCGTCCTGAAGCTCTCGAACGGTTGGTTTCAGCATCTGATTGGCGCTGTCGTCATGGCGCATGAGAACGCAAAGGAATTCGCAGAGTGGAAACCCGCGTAGGATGGGTGGAGCGAAGCGCAACCCATCACAATAGACGGAACCGACGAGCATGACCGATTGCCGCTGCAAGCGAATACTCTTCGGACCTTAATGACGTCGGCTTCTGACGAACTACCTGATCGGTTACACTTCGCTCCACCCATCCAACGCTCTAGAACCCGGGGAAATGTGAAGCTCAGTAAAGCGGAAGTGGCATTCTCGGGTCTCATCGAAGGGCTCACAAAAATCGTCCATCAATGGCATCCCGGTGAACTCCCTACGGAGTTGAGGTATCGGGACTCGTTGCAGGCTTTTTTGCGCGATGCCATACCAAAGGACTGCAACGTCGAAAAGGAGTATCGACATCATGGAACAACGATAGATCTTTATATTCACTGGTCGGGATTGCTCTTCAACGACCGAGTGTTTGTAGAAATTAAACGAAATCTCAACAAGAAAGCGGAACTGGATCGCCTCATTGGCCAGCTTGAAACGCTACGACCAGGAAAAGCAACGATTATGGTGGTGTTTGTAGGAAGAACAGATGAAGCGCTCGTTGGACGGCTTAAGGAAAAGTATAGGCAGCTGTTGCCGACTAAATATGAATTTGACACATCGTGGGCAAAACCTTTGGCGATTATTGTGAAGAGTTAACAAAAAGCACTAAGCTTCATCGCAGCCACCCGCGTGGGTATTGCATGCTATTCAGTGTTCAGCACGAGTAGGGTGGGTGGAGCGAAAGGCAACCCATCACAATTAAATGGAACCGACTGGCATGACCGATTGCCGCCGCAATCGAATACTCGGCGGGACTCATGGCAGGGCTTCTGATGAACTAGCCTGATGGGTTACGCTTCGCACCACCCACCCTTGGCTCTCTAAAAGGAGACTCGCATGACCAATAAACATCCGCTTCTTGAGCGTGCCCACAAGTATCCGCGTCGAGAGGTCGATCTGGCACCTGCTGGCTGTCTATATGACGACGTTGTTGGTGCGTGGCGAGTTATCGAGACAGGTGAGCTTTGGGTCGAAACACCACATCGCGTTGGACCGCACACGAAGAAGAAAGATATCGAGACTGGCGAAGATCAGAAGGGCGAATAGCGTATGGTGACCAGTGGACCCGGAAGTATCCAGCCGCAAGTCCTTCTGCTCGCCAGTCGTTACGACATTACTTGCGACTACGTCGTTTCCCAGCTACGACGCAGATCTGTTCGGTACTTTCGCCTTAATTCCGAAGATCTCAGCGACTCAACAGTAGAACTTGACCCTATTCAAAGACGTCTTGAAATTAGGCGCAAAGCGGACAACTACGTTGTCACTCCGGATTGTCTGCGCTCCGTATTGTTCAGGCGACCTGTTTTCCTCCATGCGTATGGGGACGACGATCGTTTACCCGCGGAGCGATTTTCGCGAATTCAGTGGGCTGCGTTCATGCGCAATCTTATGCTCTTTTGTGAAGCACGATGGATTAATGATCCTGTCGCCACATACCGAGCAGAGCAGAAAGCGGTTCAGCTGTCTGTTGCTGCGAAGGTCGGCTTCGCAGTGCCAGAAACGCGAGTGACAAATGCTCCGCACCCGTACTTACTCCGCGACGGTTCACATCACGTGGCGATTAAGGGGCTCGACACTGTCCTGCTCCATGCCGATGGTGAGGAAATATTTGGTTTCACAACCTTCGAACGGTCGGCAGCGTTGGAACCTCATGCCTGGTGCTCGGCGCCCGCTACGATTCAAACAGCGCTGACAAACAAACTCGACATCCGGGTCACAGTGGTCGAGGCTCAAGTTTTTGCCGCAAGCATAACAGCCAATGGGCAACCTATCGCTGGAGATTGGCGGACACAAAAAAATGATCGCCGTTTTTCCAAGTACAGCCTACCAGAAGAAATCGCCTCGCACTGCCGCCGATTGGTTGAGCTGTTGGGTCTACGCTTTGGCGGTATCGACCTTGCTCTGCAAAACGGCGAGTACTACTTCCTAGAGATTAATCCAACAGGAGAGTGGGCGTGGCTAGTTGATGCGGCAGGACTTCCCATCGACGCAGCAATTGCGGATGCCCTTGCGCGAGAGGATTCGACTAGTGTTTGCTGAGTCAAGGAAGCACATCGATGCCGCACTGTGTGGTTCGATTTTCGAATTGCACCGAGCCAATAAACTCGTCCGGTCAAAGCTAAAAAAATGCGAAGTAGAGCAGTTCAGATCAGATAAGCGACTTAAGCATTCGCGAAAGAAACTTGATCGCGCTTTAGCTACTTCAGTCGAGCACGTACAGCGAATCGAAGACAAGGCCAGAGGAACCTTGCTTGGAGTAACAGTAGCGGTTGCGGCATTTGGAGTGGCTTCCGGAATCGTTGGACCAACAGGTGTGCTTGGCGGCCATTGCGTGACAGTTCGAATCGTGGCTGCGGTGCTTCTCGTCGGAGCCATGGCGTATCTATTCGTAAGTGGAATCTTCTCCCTGCAAGCATACAAGATTGGTGAACTTTACGAGCCAACGCTATTTGATTCCGGACCTCTTGTCGCGCCATCTAAGGAATCGATGATTCTGCTTTACTGCATGGAACA
The DNA here is from genome assembly GCA_041481875.1 of Sulfurifustaceae bacterium. Taxonomy (GTDB): domain Bacteria; phylum Pseudomonadota; class Gammaproteobacteria; order Acidiferrobacterales; family Sulfurifustaceae; genus JACQFZ01. The sequence continues at coordinate 4,056 of JBGPCS010000066.1, read as the reverse complement.
AAATAATCGCATAGCTATTTTACGGTCTAATCGGCTGGCAGCTTCCTTTAGCTGCTTAAGGAGCGGTCTTATAGCGATTCTCCTTCTCGGAGTTTTTGTAGTCGCCGTCGCCTTGCTAACCCCGCCTGCGTAGCTTGCGATGCGACCGGGGCCCGCGGACCTTCATGACGGCGACTTCTGATGAACTAGCCTGATGGGTTACGCTTCACTTCACCCATCCTACCCTTACCTACACTTAAGAGGCATCCTCAACGTCGTGAGGCTCACGTCCTAGTATTTATTCAATGACCGATCTCAGTACCGAAAAGAAGGCCGACGCCTACAAGTTACGGAACAAGGTCCGTTTCGTCACCGCGGCGGCGTTGTTCGACGGCCATGATGCGTCGATCAATATTATGCGGCGCATTCTGCAAGCAGCGGGCGTTGAAGTCATTCATCTCGGGCACAACCGCTCGGTGGCGCAAGTCGTGGCGGCGGCGTTGCAGGAAGACGTGCATGCCATCGCGGTGAGTTCTTATCAGGGTGGGCATGTCGAGTTTTTCAAGTACATGATCGATTTGCTGCGCGAACAAGGCGGCGCGCATATCAAAGTGTTCGGCGGCGGTGGCGGAGTGATCGTTCCACCGGAGGCGGCCGAGCTGCACGCTTACGGGATGACGCGCATTTATAGCCCGCAAGACGGTCAGCGCCTCGGGTTGCAGGGGATGATCCGCGACATGATGGCGACGTGCGACGTCGACCTCACGCAATACGCGCCGGCCGGGCTCGATGGCGTCGCGTCGGGCAACCGCCGGCAATTGGCGCAGCTGCTCACCGCGTTGGAAAACGAGCGGATCGACGAAGCGGCAAAGCGGGCGCTGTATCAGCGCGCGACGACGAAGCGCGTGCCGACCCTCGGCATCACCGGCACCGGCGGCGCCGGTAAAAGCTCGCTCACCGACGAGTTGATCCGCCGCTTGCGGCTCGATCAGAACGACCGGCTCAAGATCGCCGTCATTTCCATCGATCCGTCGCGTCGCAAGACCGGCGGGGCGCTCTTGGGCGATCGCATTCGGATGAACGCGATCGATCACCCGAATATTTTCATGCGATCGCTCGCGACGCGCGACACGCGCTCGGAAATTTCCAAGGCGCTGCCCGACGTCATCGCCGCCTGCAAGATCGCCGGCTTCGACTTGATCCTCGTCGAGACGTCCGGGATCGGGCAGGGCGATGCGGCGATCGTGTCTCACGTCGATACCAGTCTGTATGTCATGACGCCGGAGTACGGCGCCGCGAGCCAGCTGGAAAAAATCGACATGCTCGATCTGGCCGATTTCGTGGCGATCAATAAATTCGACCGCAACGGCGCGCAAGACGCGCTGCGCGACGTCGCGAAGCAGATGCAGCGCAACAAGGAATCCTGGGGTACGCCGCCCGAGAAAATGCCGGTGTTCGGCACGCAGGCGTCCCGCTTCAACGACGACGGCGTGACTGCGCTCTATCAAGCGTTGTTACCGAAACTGACGGAGCTTGGCCTCAAGGCGACAGCGGGCAAGTTGCCGGCGGTGGCGACGCGTCATTCGTCGAGACTAGAGGCGATCGTGCCGCCGGCCCGCGCGCGGTATCTCGCCGAGATCGCCGATACCGTGCGCGGTTACAAGCGGCGCGTACAAACGCAGGCGCAGCTTGCGCGCGAGATTCAGCAGTTGCGTGCCGCCACGCAGATGTTGCTTCGGGCTTCCGGCGGCGCGGAGAACGAGGCACAAGCGCTCGAGCGTTTGGCGGCGGAGCGCGAACAGCGGCTGGACCCGGACGCCAAGCACCTGCTGGCAACCTGGCCCGACGTGCAGCGCGCATACGGCGGCGATGAACACGTCGTCAAGGTGCGCGACGAAGAGATCCGCACCCAGCTCACGGTCAAATCGCTTTCCGGTACGCTCATACGCAAAGTCGCGTTGCCTCGGTATGAAGATCAAGGCGACGTGTTGAAATGGCTGATGCTGGAGAATCTTCCGGGCACGTTTCCGTACACCGCCGGCAGCTTCGCGTTCAAGCGGGAGAACGAGGACCCGACACGAATGTTCGCGGGTGAAGGCGATGCGTTTCGCACCAATCGGCGTTTTAAATTATTGTCCGAAGGCATCCCGGCGAAGCGGTTCTTTACCGCGTTCGACTCGGTGACGCTGTACGGAAACGATCCGGATCCGCGGCCGGACATTTACGGCAAGGTCGGCAACTCCGGCGTCTCGATTGCGACGCTCGACGACATGAAGGCGCTTTACGACGGTTTCGAGCTGTGCGACCCGACGACGTCGGTATCGATGACCATCAATGGCCCGGCGCCGACGATTCTCGCGATGTTTCTGAACGCGGCCGTCGATCACGAGATCGATAAGTTCAAGAAAGACAACGGCCGCGATCCGGCGGGCGCGGAAGCGGCGAGGATCAGAGCGTGGGTGCTACAGAACGTGCGCGGCACGGTGCAGGCGGACATTCTCAAAGAAGATCAAGGCCAGAATACCTGCATCTTCTCGACCGAGTTTTCGCTAAAGGTGATGGGCGACATCCAGCAGTACTTCGTCGAGCACAAGGTGCGCAGTTTTTATTCGGTGTCGATTTCCGGATATCACATCGCGGAAGCCGGCGCCAATCCGATATCCCAGCTCGCCTTCACACTGGCGAACGGTTTTACCTACGTCGAGGCGTATCTCGCACGCGGCATGCACATCGATGACTTCGCGCCGAACTTCTCGTTTTTTTTCAGCAACGGTATGGACCCGGAGTACACCGTGATGGGCCGCGTCGCGCGCCGTATCTGGGCGATCGCGCTGCGCGAGAAATACGGCGCCAACGGGCGCAGTCAGAAACTGAAATATCACGTTCAAACGTCGGGGCGTTCGTTGCACGCGCAGGAAATCGCGTTCAATGACATCCGCACGACGCTGCAGGCGCTGATCGCGATCTACGACAACTGCAACAGTTTGCACACCAACGCCTACGACGAAGCGATCACGACGCCGACCGGCGAGTCGGTGCGCCGCGCGATCGCGATCCAGCTCATCATCAACCGCGAATGGGGGCTGGCGAAGAACGAAAACCCGAATCAGGGCAGCTTCATCGTCGAGGAGCTGACCGAGCTGGTGGAAGAGGCAGTGCTAAGCGAGTTCGAGCGCTTGGCCGAGCGCGGCGGCGTGCTCGGCGCGATGGAGCTCGGCTATCAGCGCGCCAAGATTCAAGAGGAGTCGTTGTACTACGAAACGCTCAAGCACACGGGACAGTTCACGATCGTCGGCGTCAATACCTTCCGCAATCCAGCCGGCGATCCGGTATCGGAGAAGTTGGAGCTGGCGCGCTCGACGGAAGCGGAAAAGCAATCGCAGTTGAAGCGCTTGCGCGAATTTCACAAGCGTCACGCGCACGAAACGCCGGCGATGCTGGAACGCTTGCAGCGCGCCGTCATCGACAACGACAACGTCTTCGCGGTATTGATGGACGCGGTGCGCTGCTGCTCGCTCGGACAGATCACCAACGCGCTGTTCGAAGTCGGCGGCCAGTATCGGAGAAATATGTGAGCGGTCATGCCGGCTGAAGGGCGGCGAGACACCAAGACGGAATGATCGCATCGCCGTGCATTGACGTTTGTCGCATGAGCGAGGCGCACGGTGTTTGTGCCGGATGTTACCGCACGCTCGATGAAATCGCGCGCTGGCCGGAGATGAGCGACCGCGAACGGGTCCAGGTAATCAAAGCGCTCGGCCAGCGACGCCGGACCTTTGGTGAATTGTTGGTCGCGTCAGAACGACCCCCGCCCTAACATTTCCCACCCGGAGCGCACGAAAACCGATGCGCCCGTTCGGCAGTGCGAATGCACGTTAAGTGCATTCGCAAACCCCCCGCCTCACCCCCCGCTTTGGCGGGGGAGTAGGGGTGCGTTATAGGTAACTCTCCATCCCAAGGTTTAAACCACCGGCTTTGGCCGTTCGGCTTTAGCTGCAAAAATGGGCGGCGCCGAGGGATGCTTCAGGTAAGTTAGGTTAGCCGCGAAGCGGCGGTGAGGCGGAGTTTTCGCGAATG
>JBGPCS010000065.1:0-9150 GCA_041481875.1 Sulfurifustaceae bacterium | reverse complement strand
CTCCCTCCGGGAGAGGGGCGGGGATGAGGGAAACGGCGCGACTTTCTGCACCGCCGCCCCTCACCCTAACCCTCTCCCGGAGGGAGAGGGAATTAATCAGAGTTTCCTTAAGTGTATTCGTGAAAATCCCGCTTCACCTTCTCGTCTGGACCCGTTATGTGCGCCACCGTAGCGAGGTTTCCGTGACTGCGATCAACCCAGTCCGCACCTCTGCGCGCGTGCCGTTCGACGGCACGGACACACGTTAAGTGCGTCTGCGAAAATTCCGGCTCAGCCGCTGCGTGATCTCGGAATAGGCGATAATCGGCTCCGTGCGCATTCTTGTCAGCAACGATGACGGCTACCTCGCTCCGGGCCTTGCATGCCTTGTGCGGGCGCTTGCCGGAATTGCCCAGGTTGAGGTTGTCGCGCCCGATCGCGACCGCAGCGGTGCGAGTAATTCGCTCACGCTCGATAGACCGTTGCGGGCGAGACGCGGCGAAAACGGGTTTCTATGCGTCGATGGAATGCCGACCGACTGCGTACATCTCGCGATCACTGGATTGATGGAGCATCTGCCGGACATGGTCATTTCCGGTATCAATCGCGGGGCGAATCTAGGTGACGACGTGTTGTATTCCGGGACCGTGGCCGCGGCCATGGAAGGGCGTTTTTTGGGAGCGCCGGCGATTGCCGTGTCGCTCGTCGGCTTTGCCGCTGCTCATTTCGAGACCGCGGCGAGCGTCGTTGTGCGTTTAGTGCATCAGCTTAGGCGCGAGCCGCTTCCCGCCGATACGATTTTGAACGTGAATGTCCCAGACCTGCCGCTCGATCTGATCGCCGGCTTTGAAGCGACACGCCTGGGGCATCGGCACAAAGCGGAGGCGGTTTTCCGTGCCCTGGATCCACACGACAACCCGGTCTATTGGATCGGCAAGGCCGGCCCCGAGGCGGATGCCGGCCCCGGGACCGACTTCGACGCCGTTCGTCGCAATGTCGTCGCGATCACCCCTTTGCAGGTTGATTTGACTCGATATACTGCGCTCGAACAGGTCTCATCGTGGTTGAAGAACCTATGACGGATCATGGAGCTTAATCTTAAAGGTATCGGCATGACGTCGCTGCGCACACGCGAGCGCTTGATCTCGCGGCTGCGCGATGAAGGCATACGCGACGACGAGGTTCTCGGAGCGATACGCGCGACCCCTCGGCACTTTCTTATCGATGAAGCCCTGTCCAGTCGGGCATACGAAGATACCGCCCTTCCCATCGGTTATGGCCAGACGATATCGCAGCCGTACATCGTAGCGCGTATGACAGAGGCGTTGCGTGCGGGGCGCACACTCGAAAAGGTACTCGAAGTCGGGACCGGCTCCGGCTATCAGACGGCCGTGCTCGCGCGACTGACTAAACAGGTGTACTCGATCGAGCGGCTCGATCCGCTGCTCACAAGTACGCGCGGCCGCTTGGCGCGTCTGGGAATCCGCAACGTCCGATACAAGCTTGGCGACGGAAGTCGCGGGTGGCCCGAGCATGCCCCCTACGACGGCATCCTTGTCACCGCTGCGGCGGCGACCGTGCCCGAGGCGTTGATCGCGCAACTCGAGGTCGGTGCGCGGCTCGTCATTCCGGTCGGCGAGCCGGATAACACGCAAGAGCTCATGCTAGTGCAACGTGACGAATCGGGTTACACGCGCGAGCGGCTCGAACGCGTCAGCTTCGTTCCGCTCGTCGAGAACTCGCTCTGAGCGCCGATCGCGCGCGCCATCGTCAAGGATATTCCATCGCGCTCGGGGTTTTGGTGTTCGTGCCGGTATTCAATGCTTGTGGCATGCGCCCGATCGCGCCGGTACAGGATCGCAGCGCTCCTGCGCAACAGCCCGAATCGGCGTTTCGGGAAGTGCGTATCGGCGACACGCTGTATAGCATTGCCTGGGAATCGGGGCGGGACTATCGCGAGCTTGCCGGGTGGAACGGCCTTGAGTCGCCGTATGTCATCAAGCCCGGACAGAAGATTCGTCTTCATCCGGTAGAGAAAAATGCGAAGGCGAACGCAGCGGATTCGTCGCATCGGGTTGTCGTACGGGGCGATACGCTGCACAGCATTGCGAAGGCGAACGGCGTTCCGGTTCAAGATCTGGCCGCTTGGAATTCACTCGATCCGCCTTATACGCTTGGCATCGGTCGGCGGCTGCGATTGACGCCGCCAGAAACGCCTTCAGCCGCTACCGTTCCCAGCGCCGCAACGAAGGTGAAGGGACCACGCGCCGAGCAAAACACTAATCGCTCGATCGATTGGGGTTGGCCGGTGGAAGGCGCGCTCGTCGCGCGCTTCGCACCAAACGACGCTGTCAAGGGAATAGACATTGTGGGGCCTCAGGGCCAAGCAATTCGTGCGGCAGCAGCGGGGTCGGTCGTCTACCAAGGCAGTGGACTTCGTGGATATGGGCAGCTTATCATCATTAAACACAACGCAGACTTCCTCAGCGCGTACGCACATTGCGCCGCTATCTACGTGCAAGAAGGGAGTGTGATAAGACCTCGGCAGAAAATAGCCGCGATGGGGAACACGGGCACGGACCGAGTAAAGTTGCACTTTGAGATACGCCGACGCGGCGTTCCCGTCGATCCACTGGAATACCTTCCGAAGAAGTAACGATGCCCCCACGCAAGCCCGCTCCACCGCGCAAGAAAGGCAAGGCTCGATCTGCCGATAAGTCGCCGTCTCCAGCCGTGGACGAGGCGGAGAACGAGACTCCCGCGGAAGAGGACGGCGAAAAGGACGGCGAGGAGGAGCGCGAGAAGGTTACCGAGACCGCCGAGGCTGAGGAGAGCGAGTCCGAGGCGGAGGAAACCTATGTGCAGGCGGACGCCACCCGTCTGTATTTGAAGGAAATCGGCTTCTCCCCGCTGTTGACCGCCGAAGAAGAGGTGTACTACGCGCGCAAGGCTCAGAAGGGCGAAGCAGCAGCGCGCCGGCGCATGATCGAAAGCAACCTGCGCCTCGTGGTCAAAATCGCGCGCCGCTCCATGAACCGCGGTCTGGCGCTGCTGGATCTCATCGAAGAAGGCAATCTCGGTCTCATTCGCGCGGTCGAGAAGTTCGATCCCGAGCGTGGCTTTCGGTTCTCTACCTATGCGACGTGGTGGATACGCCAGACCATCGAGCGCGGCATCATGAACCAGACGCGGACGATCCGCCTGCCGGTTCATGTCTTGAAGGAAATCAACATTTACCAGCGCGCCGCGCGCTACCTCTCGCAGAAATTAGATCACGAACCAACGCCGGAGGAGGTTGCGCAGCTCCTCGACAAGCCGATCGAGGACGTGAAGGGGATGCTTGGCTTGAACGAACGCCTCGCCTCCGTCGACGCGCCGCTCGACGACGACCCGGATCGCTCGCTGCTCGATGCCATCGCCGACGAACGCACGCTCGATCCGGAGAAAGCGCAACAGCGGGAAGATCTCCAATCGTTGATCGAATCATGGCTCAACGAGCTCAACGACAAACAGCGCGAGGTGGTCGAGCGGCGTTTCGGCCTCAATAGCCGGGAGATCTCGACGTTGGAGGAGGTCGGCGCGGATATTGGTGTGACGCGAGAGCGGGTGCGTCAGATACAAGTGGAGGCGCTGAAACGCCTGCGGGTAATTCTGGAGCGAGCGGGGTTTTCCGTCGATTCGTTATTTTAAAGTGCGCGCGACAAGCGCACCTCGGCTCGCCTCCCTCTCCGACCGTACGAAGCGCTCGCGCAGCGAGAAACGGCTCGCCCCCTTCTCCCTCCGGGAGAAGGGATGGGGATGAGGGAGCGAGGACGATGTTTGTCCTCGCCGGGAGAGGGAATGAGGGTGAGGGTTGCGACAGTTCGGCGCGCCGTCCCTCACCCCAACCCACTCCCGGAGGGAGAGGGGGAGTATGTTCGCTGATGCGATTATTCGATTGGCAGCAGTGCGGCTGCAACGCGACGGCCTTCGGTCATCAGCACGTTATACGTGCGGCAGGCGGCGCCGGTATCCATCACTTCGAACCCTATATTCGCCGCCACCAACGTTCGCATCAAGCTCGGGTCCGGAAACCGCAGGTGCGCGCCGGTTCCGAGCAATATCACCTCCGGACCAAGTGCGACGACCGCGTCGAAGTCTTCGGCCGTTAGTTCGGCGAATGCGCGCGGGCGCCAGTCGCGGACGATATGCTCCGGTGTGACGATCAGGCTGGTCGTGAAGGTATCCTGATTGACAATGATCTGAACGCGGCCGTAAGAGCGAATGACATTTTGGCCCGCTCCCAATTCGCGCTGGATCTTCACCGCCCATGCCTCGGCCAAGACTCGGCAAAGGCAGCCGCGCCGACGGTTTTCAGTTCGCCGAGCCAGACCCTATAATGGTTACAAGTTCGCATCATAGTGCTCACGCATATTACCGTAGCGGCGCCGCCGCAGTAAGCAATGGACGAATTTCCCAGAATCAAACGACTTCCTCCTTACGTCTTCAATATCGTTAATGATTTGAAGGCACAGGCGCGCCGCCGCGGCGAAGATATCATCGATTTCGGAATGGGTAACCCCGATGGCCCGACGCCCCGGCACATCGTAGAGAAGCTTTGCGAAGCGGTGAACCGTGAGGAGACGCACCGCTATTCGGTGTCGCGCGGGATTCCGCACCTGCGGCGCGCGATTGCGACCTGGTACAAGCGCCGTTTCAACATCGACCTCGATCCCGAGCGCGAGGCGATCGTCACGATTGGATCGAAGGAAGGTCTCGCGCATCTCGCGCTCGCTACCGTCGAGCGCGGTGACGCGGTGTTGGTGCCAAATCCTGCGTACCCGATTCATCCGTATGGTTTCGTGATCGCGGGAGCGGACATTCGCCACGTCCCGCTCACGCCCGACGTCGATTTCTTCGCCGAGCTCGAAAAGGCGATCCGAGATTCGTGGCCCAAGCCGAAAATGTTGGTGCTCAATTTTCCGGCGAACCCGACCACGCAGTGCGTGGATCTCGCGTTCTTCGAGAAAGTCATCGCGATCGCACGCGAGCATAAGATTTGGGTCGTGCACGATCTCGCTTACGCCGACATCGTATTCGATGGTTACGTGGCGCCGTCGATTTTGCAGGTGGCGGGCGCCAAGGAAGTTGCCGTCGAGTTCTTCACGCTCTCGAAAAGTTACAACATGCCCGGTTGGCGCGTCGGGTTCATGTGCGGCAACGAAAAGTTGGTAGCGGCGCTGGCGCGGCTCAAGTCGTACTTCGACTACGGCACATTCACGCCGATCCAAGTCGCCGCCATCTTGGCGCTCGAAGGTCCGCAGGACTGCGTCGAGGATATTCGGCAAACTTACCAGAAGCGTCGCGACGTGCTGTGTCACGGACTGTTCTCGGCCGGCTGGCCGGTCGACAAGCCGAAGGCAACCATGTTCGTTTGGGCGCGCATACCGGAGCCATATCGACCAATGGGGTCGCTCGAGTTTTCCAAGAAGCTGTTGAGCGAAACCAAGGTCGCCGTGTCTCCGGGCGTTGGATTCGGCCAATACGGCGATGAGTACGTGCGCTTCTCGCTGATCGAGAACGAGCATCGCACGCGCCAAGCGGTTCGTTCGTTGCGCGATGCGCTTCGACGCGAGCGCCTGCTCGTCGAGCGCGACAGCGCATGAATCGTCCGCTCTCGAAATCGACCGTGCGCGACGTTGCGGCGGAACCCGTCCGTGTCGGCATGCTCGGCCTCGGCACGGTCGGCGCCGGAACGATCACGGTCCTCTCGCGCAACCGCGAGGAGATCACGCGTCGCGCCGGTCGTCGCATCGACGTGATTCAAGCGACGGCGCGCGACCTAAAGAAAAAACGCGCCTGCCCGACCGAAGGGATAGAGCTTGTCGCCGACGCGGAACAAGTCGTCGACAACCCGAAGATCGAGGTCGTCGTCGAGCTGATGGGAGGTTGCGAACCGGCACGCAGCCTCGTGCTCAAAGCGATCGCCGCCGGCAAGCACGTCGTCACCGCCAACAAGGCGTTGATCGCCCTGCACGGGAACGAAATCTTCCGCGCCGCGCAGAAGTACGGCGTGATGGTGGCGTTTGAGGCGGCCGTCGCCGGTGGTATTCCCATCATCAAGACGATTCGCGAGGGCTTGGCGGCGAATCGCATCGAGTGGATCGTGGGGATTATCAACGGCACGACTAACTATATCTTGAGCGAGATGCGCGACCGCGGGGTCGACTTCGCCGACGTTCTGAAAGAAGCACAGCGGTTAGGTTATGCCGAAGCCGACCCCAGTTTCGACGTCGATGGTATCGATACGGCGCACAAGCTCACCATACTCGCCGCCATTGCATTCGGCATTCCCCTCAAGTTCCAGGACGCCTACGTCGAAGGAATCACGCATGTGACGCGCGCCGATGTCGGCTACGCCGAAGAGTTGGGCTATCGCTTGAAACTCCTCGGCATCGCGCGACGGGCGCCGGACGGTATCGAGCTGCGCGTGCACCCGACCCTCATCCCGCAGCGGCGGTTGCTCGCGAACGTGGACGGCGCGATGAACGCGGTTCTGGTCAAGGGCGACGCGGTCGGACCGACGCTGTTCTACGGCGCGGGCGCCGGTGCCGAGCCGACCGCCTCCGCCGTCGTGGCGGACCTGGTCGACGTGGTGCGCACGCTCACGACCGATCCCACGAACCGCGTCCCGCATTTGGCGTTCCAACCGGACGCGTTGGTCGATGTTCCGATCCTGCCGATGAAGAGCGTACGCACGTCGTACTATCTGCGGTTGCATGCGGAGGATCGCCCGGGCGTGCTCGCGGACGTGACGCGTATTCTGGGCGATCTCAGCATCAGCATCGAGGCGATCTTGCAAAAACAGGGCGCGCAAGGCGACAGCGCCGTGCCGATCATCATACTCACTCACCCGGTGGTCGAGCGCGGCATGGATGAGGCGATTGCCCGTATCGAGTCATTGTCCGCGATCCGTGCCAAAGTCGTACGGATACGGCTCGAGCATCTGCACGCCGATTGGCACTGATGCGCGCGCCGGGAGTTATCGAAAAGTATCGCGATCGGCTGCCCGTTAGCCGCACGACTCGCGTGATTTCCCTCGGCGAGGGCGACACGCCGCTGGTTCGATTGGAGAACATTCCGCGTGACTTGCCCGAGGCCGTCGAACTCTACGTAAAGTTCGAGGGTTTGAATCCGACCGGTTCCTTCAAGGATCGCGGCATGACCGTCGCCGTAACCAAAGCGGTGGAGGAGGGCGCGCGCGCGATCATCTGCGCGTCGACGGGTAACACCTCGGCATCGGCGGCGGCGTACGCGGCGCGCGCGGGCATCGCCTGCTTCGTGCTGATTCCCGAAGGCAAGATCGCGCTCGGCAAGCTCGCGCAAGCGATGGTGCACGGCGCCGTCATTTTGCAAATCGAAGGCAACTTCGACGCCGGCATGCAACTCGTGAAGCAAACGGCGGGGCGCGTGCCCGTGACGATAGTCAACTCGATCAATCCGTATCGACTGCAGGGCCAGAAGACGGCCGCGTTCGAAATCGTCGACGCGCTAGGCGCGGCGCCCGACTATCACTGCCTTCCCGTCGGTAACGCGGGCAACATCAGCGCCTACTGGATGGGCTACAGCGAATACCACGCGAGCGGCGTCGCGGCGCGACGGCCGATCATGGTCGGTTATCAGGCGAGCGGCGCGGCGCCGTTTTTGCTCGGCCGAATGATCGATGATCCGGAAACGATCGCGACGGCGATCCGAATCGGCCATCCGCAGTCGTGGGACAAAGCCTGGGACGCGCAAAAGTCCTCGGGCGGGTGGTTCGACAAATGCACCGACGACGAAATTCTCGCCGCTCAGCGCCTGTTGGCGCAGCGGGAGGGCATTTACTGCGAACCGGCATCGGCGATTTCCATCGCCGGAGTGCTGCGCGACCTGCGCTCCGGTCGCATCCCCAAGGGCTCCCGGGTTGTTTGTACGTTGACGGGTCACGGTCTCAAAGATCCGGATATCGCCATCAAACACAACACCGCCGCCGTAGTTCGCGTACCCGCCGACGCGAAGGCCGTCGAACAGGCTATTCTTGACCGGATGGGGTGAGCGGGTTGCCGCTGCCTTCCGGTACCCCCGCCAATCGCTTCCGTCGGCTGAACCCGTCCGTCAGTAGCGTCAAGAAGCCGACACCACGCTTTACCTGTTTGCCCGCCTATTATTTGGCATAGCTGTTGCTTTACTTAGTACGGTCAGAAAGGGATTTTTGGAGGGCGCAAGGATGAGCGCCGTCGTTCATACCGACGAGTAAAGGACTTCGATGCAATCCGTTAGCTTGACGTGCCACACCGACCGCACGGAACTGAATTTCGAGGGCGCGCTCGACGCAAGTCGAGCGCAAGCCGTCTACGAGACGTTGAATGAGGCGTTAATGCGCGCGCTCCCACTCGAGCTGCACACGGCCGAAGTCGAGCGCATCGACGGCGCCGGCTTGCAGCTCTTCGTCGCGTTTCAGCGCGGTGCCCAGGTACGCGGGCTGGCGGTGCATTGGCGTTCGATCGGCGAGGCCGTGCGAAGTGGCGCGGAGTCGCTTGGATTAACCCAGACACTGGAACTGCCCGCGTGAACGGTTTACCGCTTCCGAGTCGGTGGTGGCTGTGGGCGATCACCGCGGTGGTCGGCTCGTGGGCGTGGTCAGCCGCCTATGTGCCGGTCGGCGTGGCGATGGGTAGCGCCTGCATGACCATCATCGCGGTCGTACTGATCGCCGGCTACGGTTTGAAGCGGCGCCAGACGGAGCCGATGCTCGATTCGTATCTCGCGGCGTCGGCAGCCGAGGCGGCGTCAGAATCGGCGGACGAGTTCAATACGTTGCTGGCGCAGACCGAAGCGCTGTTGCCGGTTCCACCGGTCGATCAAATTCTGAAGTCGATGGAAATTGAGAACCACCGGCGACGGTTGGAGGACCTGCTGCGCCGCTGGGTCGAGGTGGCGCACCGCTATAGCGAGGCAGCGCTGGTACTACGCCGCGAAATTCACGCGGTGGTGCAACACACCGAACAGGCGGCTAACACGATTTCAAGCAGCTTCCAAGCGGTCATCAACAAGGCGACGCTGCAAGCGCGCGAAGCGATGGAGCTGCTCGAAGGCACGCAAGGCAATGTCAACGAAGGCGCGCCGCAATCGCTCACCGATTTCATTCGCGTG
>JBGPCS010000064.1:0-9171 GCA_041481875.1 Sulfurifustaceae bacterium | reverse complement strand
GCGTCGTCGACATCGACAAGCACACCGGCGAGGTCAAGGTGCGGCGCTTCTACGCTCTCGACGATTGCGGTACGCGCATCAATCCGATGATCATCGAAGGTCAGATACACGGTGGCCTGACCGAAGCGTTCGGCATCGCCATGGGTCAAGAGCTGCCGTACGACGACCAAGGCAACATCCAGGGCGCGAGCTTGATGGATTATTTTCTGCCGACCGCCGTGGAAACGCCGCACTGGGAAACCGGCTTCACGGTCACACCGTCGCCGCATCATCCGATCGGCGCGAAAGGTGTCGGCGAGTCGCCGAACGTCGGCGGCGTGCCGGCGTTCTCGAACGCCGTCATCGACGCGTTCGCGCATCTCGGCGTGACGCACATGCCGATGCCGCACACGTCCTGGCGTGTGTGGGAAACGTGCCACAAGCTGGGATTGGATAAGTAGCGCGAGAGGTTTTCTTTAAGACGTGGTCCCCCGCCCGGGCTCTTTCTTCCCGCGCGAGGAAGGAAGGGACGGAAGTGTTGCGGCAAGGTGACCAACACTTCATGTAGGGTGGGTAGAGCGAAGCGAAACCCACCAAAATATTATTTCGCCGCCAGTGCGGCTACACCCAACCTACACGGCGTATGCGATTTTGGGTTCTGGACTGAAGATGCAATGATCGATAACGACGTGGTGCTCGATCGCGCGCTGAATCTCAAACGCGCCGGCCAGCCGTTCGTGCTCGCGACGGTGGTGTACAGCCGCATGCCGGCGTCGGCGAAAGCCGGCGCGAAAGCCATCGTCGAACCGAACGGCACGATTCACGGCTGGATCGGTGGCGGCTGCGCGCAACCGGCGGTGATCAAGGCGGCGAAGCGGACGTTGAAAGAAGGCCGGCCGTATCTCGTGCGCATCAGTCCCTCGGGCGACGAGGCAACGGTCGAAGGCGTCGTCGAGTACGACATGCGTTGTCACAGCGGCGGCAGCCTCGACATCTTCGTCGAGCCGGTGCTACCGCGCCCGCGTCTCTTGATCCTCGGGGCGTCGGCCATCGCGCAAGCGCTCGCGGGCATCGGCGCGCGCGCGGGATTTTCCGTGCGTATCGCCTCTCCCGACCTGGATCGCAGCGCGCTGCCCGAGGTCGACGAAGCCTACGATCATTTCAATTTCGGCGTCGTCAACGCCGACTTCGTCGTCGTCGCCACGCAAGGCAAACGCGACGAAGAGGCGATCGAGGCGGCGCTCAGCACTTCCGCCGGTTATGTCACGATGGTCGCAAGCCGGCGCAAAGCGGCCAAGCTCAAAGAATATCTGCGCGAACGCGGCCACGACGCGGCGCGCATCGAAGCGATCGTGTCGCCCGCCGGGCTCGATATCGGCGCGGTGACGCCGGGTGAGATCGCGGTCTCGGTGTTGGGCGCATTGATCCAGGCGCGCCGCGATGCCGCGAAAGGGCAAACGGTCGAGGCGCCCGTGCAAGAGACGCTCGCGCTCGATCCCGTATGCGGGATGGACGTCGACCCCCGCAGCGCCGAGCACTCCTCCCTATACGAGGACACGACGTACTATTTTTGCGGGGCCGGTTGTCGGCATGAGTTCGAAAAAACACCCGCGCAATACGCCGCGCAAAAGGTCGGTTGATCGCGAAGAGTTGTGAGTCTCCGCTTCGTTGCCGCTGTCCCGTCGAGCTGCATTCCCCACGAGCGCAAGCGTTGCGTCAAAACGTCAAGAGATTTGCTTGAGCGGCGCTACGCTCTAGCGCTCTGTCTGTCTCAGTAACAATCATCGAGAAACAGGTAGCTCCGGATGGAGCAATAGCGGAATCCGGGATCTCAATGCCTTCTCGGATTGCGTCGCCTCGCGTCTACATCCGGCGTACATAAATTTCATTGTCGTTGGCGGAAAAACTCGATGATCGTGCCGACGCGGGAATGCGCGCCGCACCGTCGGTTCGTGCATGCGCATGGCGCAGATCTACCGCCCCTTGAAAAATGCCGGCGCGATCCACATGGTTCGGCGCATGCCTGGGGATCTGATTAAGCATCGCGAGCTTCGTTTGATCGGCGCCGGCGATCGGGTGGATCAACGTGCGGCTTCGACGAACGAAGCGGCCGCCGATCAGCAGCTTCTGGACGCCTATTCGCGCGCCGTTGTGCACGTCGTCGACACGGTCGGACCGGCGGTCGTGAACATCGGTGTCGGCCGCGCGACGCGGCGCGGCGAGCAGAACGGCGCTGGCTCCGGCGTCGTCATAGCGCCGGACGGCTATATCCTCACGAACGGTCACGTCGTGGATGGCGCCAGCCGGCTCACGATTACCTTCACCGACGGCTCAACGCGCGCCGCGAGCGTCGTCGGTACCGATCCGCCGACCGATCTGGCGGTCATCCGTACCTACGACTCGGGATTGGCCTACGCCAAGCTCGGAGACTCAACGCACGTTCGCGTCGGGCAGCTCGTCATTGCCATGGGCAACCCGCTTGGTTTCGAGTCGAGCGTGTCGACCGGCGTCGTCAGCGCGCGCGGGCGCGCGATGCGCTCGCAGGATGGCCGGCTGATCGAAAATATTATTCAGCACACAGCGCCACTTAACCCCGGTAATTCAGGTGGACCGTTGCTCAATTCGCATGGCGCCGTGATCGGAATCAACACGGCGATTATTGCGATGGCCCAGGGCATCGGCTTTGCGGTTCCGGCCAACACCGCGAACGCCGTGCTGTCGCAGATCTTGCAGCACGGGCGCGTGCGCCGCGGCTATCTCGGCATCGGCGGGCGTGTGCGGCCGCTCGACCGCCGGCTGGTGCGCGCCCTGGAGCTGCCGGCCGAACAGGCGGTCGAGGTGATGAAAATGGACGACGGTGGCCCGGCGAGCCGAGCAGGTGTTTTCGTCGGAGACATTCTGATCGCCATGAACGATACGCCCGTGCGCACAGTCGACGACTTGCATCGACTGTTGACGGAATCACCGCTCGGTGAATCGGTGCGGTTGATGTTCCTACGTGGCAGAGAATTGCGCACGGTGGAGATCCAGCCGGTCGAACCCGGGGCGTGACGACGGTTCCCGACGCGTGCCTCCGAGAGCTGCACGCTTGAGCGATGGATAGCTGCCGGGCCATCGCGGTCGCCGCTTCTAGACGATCCATCGGGGGCGCCATCGCAAGTTGCGCTCGAGAATTGAATCCGCGATGATCCCTGCAGATACGCAAACAACATCCTCACACAGCGAGCGAAAATATGGCGAGAACTGCCTTCGTCACCGGCAGCACCGGTTTCCTGGGAATCAATTTGATCGAGCAACTGATCCAGCAAGGATGGCGCGTGCTGGCGCTGCATCGTCCGAGCTCGGAGATGAAATATCTGAAGCGCTTTCGGGTCGAGGCGATCCAGGGCGATATCAACGATCCGAGCTCGCTCGCGCGCGGTATGCCGGCGAATTTGGACGCGGTATTTCACGTGGCGGGCGACACCAACATGTGGTCGCGGCGAAACGCCGAACAAGACCGGGTGAACATCGACGGAACGCGCAACATGGTCGAGGCGGCGTTGCGTGCGAAGGCGAAGCGATTCGTGCTGACCTCGAGCATTTCGGCCTACGGTATCCACCAAGGCAAAATCGATGAAACTGCCGAGCAGCGGGGGCGGGTATCGTGGATCAACTACCAGCGTTCCAAGTTTCTGAGCGAGGAGGAGGTGCGCAAGGGCATCGCCCGGGGTCTGGACGCCGTCATCGTCAATCCGGCGAGTATCTTCGGGCCATACGACACGAGCAGTTGGGCGCGCTTGATCCAGCTGATCTACACCGGAAAGCTGCCGGGCATACCGCCGGGCGCGCTTTCGTTCTGTCACTCGCGCGAGGTCGCGAAGGCGCATATCGCCGCGGCGGAAAGGGGGCGCACGGGGGAGAATTATCTACTCGGGGGATACGATGCGAGTTTCTTGGAGCTGGTAAAGACGATCGGAGAGGTGACCGGTCGCAAGGTCCCGGCCAAACCGACGCCGCCCGCCGCGCTGTTCGTGGTTAGTCAGATCGGCAATTGGATCTCCTATCTGACCGGCAAACCGCCGAGCATCACGCCGGAAATGGTGCGCATGGTGACCCGCAATATGTACTGCGATAGTTCGAAGGCCGAACGCGAACTTGGGTTTCACGCCGTGAGTCTGCGTACGATGGTCGAGGACAGCGTGAATTGGCTGAAGCACGAAGGGATGCTCGAACGCTGGGCGGCTCAAGCGGCCTAGCCCGATGGATCTCCCATGGACCGCCGACGGTGGTTCGGATGTTCAAGTCTCTCAATCCAAGAAGCGGCGTGCTCCATGTTCTTTTGACGACAATCGACCGAGATATTCATCAAACCCAGTTTCACCGTCGCCTTGTACGCCGTGGGAGCGCGAGCCTTGGACATCTAGAACCTATCTCGAAATACTTTGTGTGGGGTGGGTGGAGCGAAGCGCAACCCACCAAAATGTTATTTTGTTGGGTTCCGCCGCTTACGCGGCTGCACCCAACCTACATGGGGTCCAATTTTGAGATAGGTTCTAGTTATATTTTAAGGATATCCAAAACCCCCCTAAACTCTCCGCGCTTTCGCCGGATAACCTAATACCGAAAAACTAAGGACGAGGGCGGTCTGGATATGTCTACTAGGAACTCGGTCATTTCGTTTCCAAACCCGGCGATGAGCGAAATCCAAGGTTCAGTACTCATCGTCGAAGACCACCCGCTGGTTGCGGAAGCCACCGCAGATCTCATAAGAAGAAAACATCCCGCGTTGCGCGTCGTCTGCGCCGAATCCGCGAAAGCTGCGCTCGAACGTCCTTGCACCGACTGGTTTCGGATATTCGTCGACTTGGAGGTGCCGGGCGCACACGGTCTATCGCTGGTGCGCGAAATTGCCGCGCGCGGTTACGCACAGCGCTGTTGCGTGGTCACGGCGTTCGACAATCTTGCCGTAATTCGTGAGGCGCGGGATCTCGGCGTACTTGGGTATATCGTCAAGACGTCCACCGTAGCGGAATTTGTCAAGGCCCTCGACGCGGTGCTGCTCGGTTATCCCGTATTCCCGTCGGAATGCGCCGGGTTGGAGCCACGCGTACGACTCACGCGGCGGCAATTGCAATTGCTCGTTCTGCTACAGCGCGGATTTTCCTCAAAACAAATCGCCGTCGAGTGGGCCATCTCGGAGGGAACGGTGAACAATCACGTAGGCGCGTTGTTGCGCGCTCTGTCCGTGTGCAATCGCACGCACGCTGTTGCGCGTGCCGCCGAATTGGGTCTTCTTGCGGTGTTCAACAGGGATACGGCCGATCAGACTACTTCCGCTCAAAAGAACTCATGAAATCCCGGTTGTCTGAAGTTACATCCGCCACGACTCCGGAAACGAATGACGAACACGTCTCGGCCGAGCGCATCTTATCCTCCTGATCGGCGGTGACCTTGCGAGGAAGGGTGCGCGCGTTGGATGTCGCCGCGTGCAACCGGTCGGCGAAACCGGGCACGATTGCAAGATTGACTTCCCGAGGTCCAGTGGTTCGCCGCGCACGAAAACCATGAGGAATTGCACATTGTCCTAGCTTGAGGCTGTTGCGAACATTCCCCGCATGTTGCTCCTCGGCCGCCGCGGCCGACACTGGTTTCGTCAGGTTTTCATGGATCGCGCAAGTGTAGCCGATCGGTTTTCCTATTCAGTAACTGACCCGTCGATGGAGCGTCATCGGAGTACCCGCTTGTTTTGGCCATTCAGATCAACCATGACTGAATAGCCATGCCATGGACGGACACCCCCTCGCTCGATCGCGGCACAAAAACGGCGGACCCCAAACTGTATCCGCTCGCGTTGGATAACCATCGTGTAAAAGCAAAAAAGGGAACGACATGACTGCCATCCTAAACGGCGCCCAACTAGGACTCTTCGGGAACACTCTCGCTGGCGGCGGCACGCTAGTCGGCCGACCGAGTCAAAGCGACAGTGTTTATGTCAACAGCACGACCGGCAATCTCGTCATTCGGGGACGGGATGAATACTTAGCCGCCGTCGGTCCGGATCTCTCCTTAATCCGCACGTACAACTCGCAAGGCCAGTTCACCGACGACAACGGCGACAACTGGCGTTTAAACGTCCATCGGAAGGTCGTGCTGAGCGGCAGCGTCAACACTCCCACGAGTACCGTCACAAAGACCTTCGGGGATGGAGCGGAAGTCACCTATATCTACGATGCGACCCAGGGATCGGCAACCCAGGGGCTTTACGTCAGCACGCTCGGAGAGGGCGCGCACGACACGTTGAAGTTCGACGTGCCCTCTCAGCAATGGACCTGGACCGAGGGGACGAGCCGCCAAACCGAGACGTATAACAGCACTGGGCAGCTCACGTTCTCCCGCGACATCGACGGCAACACCACAACATATATCTACAACGCCGGCGGTCTGTTGACGCAGATCACGGTAGCCAAGCTCGCGGGCGATCCCGATCAGAACACCTTCCTCGACTACAGCGGTACCAATCTCACCCAGATCCGTGTCGTCTCCCAAGGCGCGACGCAAACACTCACGCGCTACACCTACGATGCCAGCAACCGCCTAACGCAGGTCACCGTTGATCTCTCCCCGGAGGACAACAGCATCAGCGATGGGAAGATCTACACCACCACGTATGCGTATGACGGCGCGAGTAAGCGGGTGGCGAGGATTACGCAGGGGGATGGGACAACCGTGTCGTTCGGTTACACGCAGATCGACGGCGCCTGGCGGGTGATGAGTTATACCGATGGGTTGGGGCGCATAACCCATATCGCGTACTCCGGTGCAACGACCGTCGGCGCCGGTCAGCAGACAGTCAATGCGAAGCAGGAAGTGCTGAGCACCATCGAGACCCAGACGACCGACGTAGGCTATCCGCTCAACAGCGCCGCGTTGACGATAGGTGGCGGCAACTGGAGTGCCTCGTCATTGCTCGGTTCGGCGACCACCGGATCGAGCGATGTCGGTCTCGGCGCCGACGGGAACGGAAACGTCTTCGCGATTTGGACGACTGCCACGAGCGTTTCGGTGCGACGCTATGCGAAGGCGACGAATAACTGGAGCTCAGCGCTGACGCTCAATACACCGGCCTCGAACATTTTTGTGGCCAATCTTCGCGTCGACGTTTCGGGCAACGCGATCGCGACATGGACGCAAGTCGATTCGAACGGAGTCATGGCGATCTGGGCCGCGCGTTATGACGTCGTCTCCGGTGCATGGTCGCCGTCGGTCGTCGTCGACGACTACAGCTCCATGTCGTTTGGATCCAGCGCTGCGATCAACGCCGCCGGCCAAGCCGCCGTCGTTTGGTACGACTTCAACGGCATGATTCACGCGAATCGGTTCGCGAACGGCGCGTGGCAGGGCATCGTCGAGGTGAGTAGTAATTCAGGATACTCGGCGCAAGATGCGAACGTCGCCATCGATCAAAGCGGCAATGTGCAAGTCGTTTGGACCCTGTATGACAGCGTCGATGCAACATCCGCGATTGCCACGAGACGCTACGTCGTCGGTAGTGGGTGGGGTAACGAGACCCGGCTGGCGCAATCGACTTCGAGCGTGTGGCAACCGAAGATCGGCATCGATGGGAACGGCAACGCGGTTGCGGTATGGGCGGGCGCCGGCGTCGCGGCGGCGTACTACAACAAGACCACGAACACGTGGAGCGCACCGGCGACGATCAGCACGGGAGCCGCGTCGGCGGCAAACTCGTTGAGCCTGAGCGTAGATTCTTCCGGGAACGCCGTCGCCACCTGGATTTCGTCGGATAGCGGCGCAAACAATGTCTGGGCGTCGCGATTCGACGGCGCATCGCATTTTTGGTCGGCAGCGCAGGCCATCGAAGACCGCCCGACGAGTGCATCGGGCGCTACCGCATCGATCAACGCGAGCGGCCTGGCCGCCGTCGTATGGCGCCAGCCGTCGAGCACGTCGGGACCCGACGATCTCTACGTCAATCGTTATGCGAACGGCGCGTGGGGCGGACCGGAGCTGCTCGAAAACGACGCGAGCGCGGTGACCGGATCGGCGGCGATCAGCATCGACGCGGCCGGTGACATTCAAGTGCTCTGGGGGCAGGGGGACGCGACGACGCCGGGCGTCTACACGCGTCGTTTGCAAACGTCGCTCGGCTACATGATTCCTTCCGGCGCGACGTGGCAGTCGGCCGCCAACGCGCTGTACCGCGTCGACAGCGCGGCGGCAGGGAGCGCACTGCAAAGCGCGCTCGGCAATCCGCCGCTCACCGCCGGCAATCAATTGACTAACCTGCCTGCGACGCTCACGGTACCGACGCCGCAAAGCGTGACCGTTCCGCCGTACTATCCGGTGCCGACGGGCGCTACTTGGGCAACCATCACGTTCGCGGTTTACGGCACGAGCGACGCGAACGCGATCGCCGTGCTGCAAGGTGCGACCGGCAACCCAACCCTCTACGCTGGCTTGCATCTGACGGTGCCGAGCACATTGACGTTCAGCACCGGCGGCGCGACGACGTATTACGTGCAAGCCGACATCACGGACGCGTTAGGCCAGGTTACTACCTACCGACACGATGCGGCCGGAAGGCTCGCGAGCGTCTTGCGTCCGACCGTCAACGGTGTTCGGTCGCGCACCGACTACACGTACGACGCCGACGGAAATGTCACGTCGATCATCGACGACCCGGCCGGGCTGAATCGTGTGACGACGATGGTGTACGACGCGAAGGGCAATCTGCTGCTGACGCGCGACAGCCTCGGCGACACGATCTCGCGCACGTACAGCGCGACCAACCAGCTGCTCACCGAGACCCAGTACTTGGCGCCCGATACGGACGGCGCCGGTCCGGCGCAGCCGGGACGACCGCAGACAACGCGCTACGTGTACGATGGCGAAGAACATCTGCGCTTCGTCGTCGAGGAGTTCCTCGACTTCGGAACGACCATCGCCAGCGCACGCGTTACGGAGTATCGCTACAACGCGCCCGGCCAGCGCATCGCCATGCTGCGCTACGGGGGCGACACGTACTCGGTGCTGGGACTCGCGCCGGAGACGCCGCTCAGCGAATCGACGCTCGTCAATTGGGCGACGACACAAGACCGCACGCAAGTCGTGCACACGGACCATGTTTACGATTTTCGCGGCAACCTGATCAGTAGCGCCGCCTACGCGGCGACCGACAGCATCGGCGACGGC
>JBGPCS010000063.1:0-9246 GCA_041481875.1 Sulfurifustaceae bacterium | reverse complement strand
CCTCAAGATAACTCGAAGGCCACATATGCGGCGAAACTCCAAAAGAGCGAAGCCCCGATCGACTGGTCGCAGGCCGCGCTTCAGCTCCATCGAAAAATTCGTGCGCTCAATCCGTGGCCGGTCGCGACGACTTCTTGGCGTGGACAAACACTACGGGTGTGGGACGTGAGTACGATCGAGCCCATCACCTCCCCAAGCGTACCGGGCACCGTCATCGCCGCAGCCGTCAGCGGACTAAAAGTACAGACCGGCGATGGTCTGTTGAATATCCGGCGGTTACAGGTGGCAGGAGCGCGAGCGCTCAACGTAAGGGAGTTCCTGAACGGAACGCCGCTTCGTCCAGGAGACCGGCTCGGAATATAACGGCTATGGACGCCCGCTATCAGCTCGCTGCCGCGCGCGCGTCGGCGGCTCAGATCATCGCGCTTGTCGTGGATCGAGGGAGGTATCTCGACGCGGTGCTCGACGAATTGCGCTCGCGCCAAGGGGATAAAATTTCCGAATTCCCGCTGATACAAGAGCTCGCTTACGGCACCTTGCGTTGGTATCACCAACTCGCCGGGATCGCGCACCTCTTTGTCACCCGCCCTTTTAAGCAGAAGGATCGAGATCTACACGCATTGTTATTGATCGGCCTCTATCAGTTGCGCCACATGCGCGTGCCGGGTTACGCGGCGGTCGACACCACCGTCGCGGCAACCGAGGTCTTAAAAAAAAGCTGGGCCAAGGGCGTGCTCAACGCCGCCCTACGCGCTTACTTGCGCGATACGAAACGTACGGAGCAAGCGATCGCTGGATCCGAGGAGTTGAGCTACAGTCATCCGACCTGGCTCGTGCATGCGATTCAACGCGATTATCCGAACGATTGGAGACGCATCTTTGTTGCCAACAATGACCGGCCACCGATGACGTTGCGGGTGAACACCACGCGCATCGCTCGCGAAAGCTACCAGGACGTGCTCAGATCGGAGGGAATTGCCGCGCGGGCGCATGCGCTTGTCGACACGGCGCTCACGCTGGAGCGGCCGGTCCCCGTGGATCGGTTACCGGGCTTTCAGAACGGCTGGGTATCAATCCAGGACGCAGGGGCACAGCTCGCGGCGGCGTGGCTCGATACCCAGCCGCAGCAACGCGTACTGGATGCCTGCGCCGCCCCTGGAGGGAAGGCCGCACATATCGCCGAGCGGACACCGGCGCTTGGTGAGCTAACGGCGCTCGATATCGATGAGCACCGCTTGGAGCGGACACGACTCAACTTCGCGCGTCTGGGAGTCAGGGCCCGACTGGTGCTCGCCGACGCGGCCAATCCGTCGCAGTGGTGGGATGGATCACCGTACGAACGCATTCTCCTGGACGCTCCTTGCTCCGCGACCGGCGTCATCCGCCGCCACCCGGATATCAAGGTGCGCCGGCGCCTAGAGGAGGTGTCGATGCTCGTGCGCAATCAGGCACGGATATTAGCGGGCGTGTGGCCCTGCTTGGCACGGGGAGGTAAGCTCTTATATGCGACTTGTTCGGTTCTCGATGAGGAAAACGAACTTCAAGTACGCGGCTTCGTCGCTGCCCACTCCGACGCAGCAGTCGAGTCACTGCAACCCGGACCCAACATAGGCCGCCAGATTCTTCCGGGTGAGGGCGAAATGGACGGCTTTTATTATGCGTGTTTGCGCAAAGTTTAGAACCGGAGATGTGCACCTGCGGTGCGTGTTCTTCCATATAGTTTTCGTGGGATTGTGCGGCGCGACCGCGGTGTACGCCTCCAATTTCAAAGTAACCTCGGTGCAAGTGCGCGCGGTTGGATCGGCGCTGTCGCTGCGAGGCACGCTCGAACTTGGGCTGACGCCCGCGGTGGAAGAGGCGATCGCTAACGGCATCCCGATCGAACTCGCAATCGACGTTCGATTGTATCGAGAGCGACCCTTCTTCTGGGACGAAAGGGTAGGAAATTGGACCTTGCGGCGCGAGCTGCGCTACTACGCGCTGACGGGTCAATATTTGATTAGCGCGGGGATCGGTGCACCGGTGACACGGGAGAGCTTCGTCTCGCTGAATGAGGCGCTGACGCAGTTGGGTTCGCTCGAGGACTTGCCGCTCGCGCTGACCGCACCGCTTCCTTCGGAAACCCAATACCGCCTCGAACTGCGGGCGGGGCTGAATGTTGAGGCCTTGCCGGCGCTGCTGCGGCCGGTCGCTTACACCTCGCGCGCTTGGGATCTGAACAGCGGTTGGACGACTTGGGGGGTGCAGCGGTGAAACGCTACTTCACGGGCATCGTGCCGCTGACGGCCTTGTCGGCGCTGCTCGTGGCGTCGCTATTCATGATGAGCGCGGCGGCGCAAAACTCCGCGATGTTCGGGCGGATGTACTCGCTGCTCCTCGTCATCAACATTCTCGGTATCGGCGCGTTGCTCGCGCTGATCGTCGCGAACTTCTACGGCGTCGTGAAGCAATACCGCGCACGTGTGATGGGGTCGCGCCTAACGCTGCGGCTGCTGGCGATGTTCGTCGCGCTTGCGGTGGCGCCGGTGACCGTGGTGTTCCTTTTTTCCGTGCAAACGCTGAATCGCGGCATCGACACCTGGTTCGACGTGAGGATCGAGCAGGCATTGAACGACGCGTTGCTGCTCGGGCGCGCCTCGCTCGATGCAATCAAGCAGGACTTGGTGAAGACCACGAACGAAATGGCGATCGAGCTTGAGATGGGTTCGGATCGAACCGTCTTGTCGTCATTGAACTATCTACGCGAAGCGCACGCAGTCGGCGAGCTGACGTTGTTCTCGCAAGACGGTCGCATCATCGCCGCGAGCAGCCAAGATGGGCCGGAGAGCGGGACGCTACTGCCGGATCGGCCGAGCGAGGAAATTCTCGCGCGCATCCGCCAAGGACAACGGTACGCCACGCTCGACGCGACGACTCGCGCTGGGCTGCGCCTGCGGATCGTCGTGCCGGTGTATTCGCGCGACGTCGGCAGCCCGATTCGCATCCTCCAAGTTCTGCAACCGCTGCCGTCGCGCTACGCCAAGCTCGGGGAGAGCGTGCAGACCGCGTACGCGGAATACGAAAAGCTTGTTTACCTTCGCGGTCCGCTGAAATTCAGCTTTACGCTGACGCTTTCGCTCGTCGCACTGCTGACGATGCTGATCTCGCTCTGGGCGGCGATCTTTTCGGCGCGACGCGTGGTGGCGCCGATTCGCGAGCTCGCCGCCGGCACGCGCGCGGTCGCGCTCGGCGACTACAAGAAACGCATTCCGGTGCCGAGCCACGATGAGATTGGCATTCTCGTCGAGTCATTCAACGAAATGACGCGTCAGATCGCGCGCTCTCAATCACAACTCAAGCACAGCCAGCGCGAAGCGGAAATGCAGCGCACGTACCTGGAAACGATCCTGACGCACCTTTCCTCCGGTGTACTGTCGTTCGATCATCGCCATATGCTGCGTACGCATAACGCGGCGGCGGGACAAATACTCGGCATCGACATCGCTGCCTCAAGCGGCCAATCGGTTGACTCGTTCGCGCGCGCCTATGCGCGCCTCATCCCGTTCACCGACGCAATCAGGAACGCCGTCCGGACCGGTAGCCGGGAGTGGCGCGCTGAAGTCGAGCTGACCGCCGAGGCCAGCGCGCGCCACACCCTGTTGCTGCGCGGTACCCTGCTGCCCGGCCTGAGGGGCCGCTACAGCGGCTACGTCGTCGTATTCGACGATGTGACGAACATCATCCAAGCGCAACGAGCCGCCGCCTGGGGCGAGGTAGCGCAGCGCATGGCGCATGAAATCAAGAATCCGCTGACGCCGATTCAGCTATCCGCCGAGCGCATCCGCCATAAGTATTTACCGGTGCTGGCCGATGAAGAGCGGCCGACGCTCGATCGCGCGACCCATACGATCGTCGAACAGGTCGAGTCGCTCAAAGCGCTGGTGAATGCGTTCGCCGACTACGCGCGGCCGGCGCAGATAGCTCCCAAACCGATCAATTTGAACGATCTCGTCCGTGACGTGATCGAGCTCTACCGCGCCGAGCGCGGACCGGCAAGTGTCGATACGATTCCGCTGCGCGGCATTGAGGACGACGGACCGGCGACCAACGTGAAGCTCAGGCTTGACCTTGCTAGCGATTTACCGCCGATCGTCGCGGATGCGGGCCGGCTGCGCCAGGTATTACATAACCTATTGCTCAATGCGCGCGATGCCCTGGCGCGCCTAGCGAAACCGACGATCCGTATCGTCACACGCAGCGTTTCGGAGGGCGAGCACCGTTACATCGAGCTCGGTATCTGCGACAACGGACCGGGCTTTCCCACCGATCTCATGGATAGGCTCTTCGAACCGTACGTGACGAGCAAGACCAAGGGCACCGGCCTCGGTCTTGCGATCGTCAAACGTATCGTGGAAGAACATCGCGGGAGCATCGTGGCCGAAAACTTGCCCGGTGGCGGAGCGGGAATCACGATACGGCTACCGGTTACAAGCGCTGCAGACAAACAAGCGGCCGATACCGGTCTCGCCGCGTTGCCGAAGCGGCGCGCCCACGGGGACGAGAGTGCATGAATAGCGGTTACATCCTCATCGTGGACGATGAGCCGGAGATTCGTCGGCTCCTTAAGGAAATCCTCGAGGACGAGCACTATCGCGCCGCGACGGCGGAAAACGCCGAGAGCGCGCGCGAGCTCTATCGCAAACAGCGTCCCGATCTCGTGCTGCTCGACATCTGGATGCCGGGCACCGATGGCATCTCGCTGCTCAAGGAGTGGTGTTCGAGCGGGCGTCCGGAAGTTCCGGTGGTGATGATGTCGGGTCATGGTACCGTGGAAACGGCTATCGAGGCGACGCGCCTAGGGGCATACGACTTCATCGAGAAACCGGTGTCTATGGGCAAGCTCCTCGTCACCGTCGACCGCGCCCTGGCCAACGAGCGCCTGCGGCGGGAAAACTTGCGTCTCAAACATGCCGCCGAGCCTGATTTGTTTCTCGCCGGCAAGAGCCGACTCATGACGCAGTTGCGCGAGGACCTACAGCGTGTCGCCGCAACCGACACGTGGGTTCTCATACTCGGCGAACCGGGGAGCGGCCGTACGATGGCGGCGCGTTACTTGCACGAACACAGCGCTCGTCGGGATAGATCCCTTGTCGAAGTCAGTCTGGGCGCAGTTGCTCCGCTGAACGTCGCCGTCAAGCTATTCGGTTCGGAGCAGGGTGACGGCGCGACGGCCGGAAGTTTCGAGCAAGCGCAAGACGGCACATTGCTTTTGAACGACGTCGGCGACCTCGCGGCCGCGACTCAGATGCAGCTGTTGCACGCGCTACAGGAGCGGAATTTCATGCGCATCGGCGGGCGTGAGCCGCTGCCGATGCAAGCGCGGATGATCGCCGTAAGCGATCCGACCCTGCCCGACGCCGTCGCGGAGGGGCGATTTCGCGAAGATCTTTACTATCGGCTGAACGTCGTGCCACTGCGCATACCCGCCTTGCGCGAGCATCGCGAGGACGTGCCGGAGTTGGTCAATTTGTATCTCGATTGGCTGATCGACAACGAGCGCCTGGCGTATCGCCGCATCACGGTCGGCGCGCTCAATGCGTTGCGCAACTATCCGTGGCCGGGAAACGTGCGCGAGCTAATGAACGTGGTTCAGCGGTTGCTTATCTTGAACCGGGGCGAGGAAATCAGTGAAACCGAAGTGGAGCAGACGCTCGGCGCGCGACCGCGCGGCGGCGAGAATCTGCCGCACGCCCTGTTTGGTCTGCCGCTGCGCACCGCGCGCGATCAGTTCGAGAAAGCCTACCTCGAGCACCATTTGGCCCACACCAGCGGCAATGTCGCGGAAGTCGCGCGCCTGTCCGAGATGGAGCGGACGCATCTTTATCGCAAGCTCAAGAACCTCGGCATCAATCCGAAAGCGACAAAGGAATAGCGCCAGGATTTGATCTCGTCCACCTCAGGGTGCGTGCGCACCACTGGGTCCATTTCGCGTTCCTCCAACCGACCGTCACGGCGTCACGGATAAGGCGACGGCGCGCCGTCGGGACGGGTCTTGAACAACTTAAAAGTCCACATGTACTGCTCCGGCATCTCGCGCACGCCGGCCTCGATCGCGGCGTTCATGCGTGCCGCATCCGCTACGCGGTCGTGGCTGGGAAAATTGGAAAGCGGCGGGTGTAGCACGACCTCGTATCCGCGGGCGCGCGGCAGTAGGCGCGTGAAACACGGGATCACGTCGGCGCGCGCGCGCTCGGCCAGACGTCCGAGTGTGGGGAGTGTTGCGGTTGCGACGCCGAAGAAGGGCGCGAACACGGAGTGGCGCGGGCCTAGATCCTCATCGGGCGAATAATGAAAAATCATTCCCTCGTCTAGACTGCGCAGTGCCAGACGCAATCCTTGCTCGCGCGTGATGAAATGCGCGCCATAGCGCGAGCGTGCTTTGTCGAGCAACCAATTTACCAACGTGCCGCGCTGGGGCTTCACCATCGCAAAAACCCGACAGTGCCGAGAAACGACGATGCCCCCGACGTTCAAGCCCACGGAGTGCGGCGCGAGCAAAATAATTCGACGGCCGCGCGCGAGCGATGACCGCAAGTAATCCAACCCGCTCACCCGCGCATGGCCCTCGAAACGGGGTTCCGATGCCCATGCGATAAAGGCGGTGTCGAGATAACTTTGTCCTAGCACCTGAAAGTGTCGGCGCAGCAACCGCGTTCTCTCGGCTGCGGATAGCTCGGGAAAACAGAGATCGATGTTGGTACGCGCGATACCGCGGCGCTTGGCGTTGACGCGGTACATAAGCCTACCGAGCGCAGCGCCCAGCGCGCGGGATACCCCTAACGGCATTCTGCCGAGCAGCCACAGAAACGCCAACGCCACCCGCGCGGCGACGCCGATTTGACGCGGAGGCCGAAAGGACGAAGAACTTGCCAGGCGAGCTTTAGCGATCGTCACAGAGTCGTTGTAGGAGCGGGAATTAGCGCACGATGCAGGGCTGACGGAATTATAGCGGCTTGCGGTCCGCTGGCGCGCATCTAACGATATCCCATCTCGTTAATTCAAACGTCAACCTCTTCTTGCTAGACTGATCTTCTTTCGGCTCAAAACTCCGCGAGGGAGCGGCCAGAATGACTGATACCTATCTTTTCACCTCGGAATCCGTTTCCGAAGGACATCCGGATAAGGTCTGCGACCAGATCTCGGATACGGTGCTCGACACCATCATCGCCAAGGAGCCGCGCGCGCGCGTGGCGTGCGAGACGCTGGTTAAGAACAACCTCGTGGTGCTCGGCGGCGAGATTACTACGAATGTAATCGTCGACTTTGACCGACTATCCCGCGACTTGATCAAGCGCATCGGCTACACCAGCGAAATGGGCTTCGACCCGGAAACGGTGACGGTGCTCGCCGTCATCGGGAAGCAGTCGCCCGACATCGCCCAGGGCGTTGACGAAGGTAGGGGCCTCGATCTAGAGCAAGGCGCCGGTGACCAAGGGCTCATGTTCGGTTATGCCACGAACGAAACCGATGTCTTGATGCCGATGCCCATTACGCTCGCTCACCGGCTCGTCAAGCGACAATCGGAGTTGCGTCATGCGGGCAAGCTCGCGTGGTTGCGCCCCGACGCAAAGTCCCAAGTCACGGTGCGCTACACGGACGGCAAGCCGACCGGCATCGACGCGGTCGTACTGTCAACACAGCACGCACCCGAGATCGCACATAGCGTGCTAAAAGAGGCCGTGATCGAAGAGATCGTGAAGCCGGTGCTTCCCAAAGAGTGGCTCGACAAGAACACGAAGTACTTTATCAATCCGACCGGGAGCTTCATTGTCGGCGGACCGGTCGGCGACGCCGGCGTCACCGGTCGCAAGATCATCGTCGACACCTACGGTGGCATGGCGCGGCATGGCGGTGGCGCTTTCTCCGGCAAGGATCCCTCGAAGGTGGATCGCTCTGCGGCATACGCCGGTCGGTATGTCGCGAAGAACATCGTCGCGGCTGGACTTGCGGAGCGTTGCGAAATACAGATCGCGTATGCGATCGGCATTGCCAAACCGGTCTCGATACACATCGAGACCTTCGGTACCGGACGTATCGCGGATAGTCTCATCGTGGAATTGGTGCGACAACATTTTGACCTGCGGCCGAAGGCAATCATCCAGACGCTCGATCTATTGCGGCCGATTTATGTCGCGACCGCTGCGTATGGACATTTTGGTCGGACCGAACCCAGTTTCACTTGGGAACGGACCGATAAGGCGGCAGCGCTGCGTGACGCGGCAGGCATCAAGGCGCGTCACGCCGCCACCGCGTAGCCTTACGAGACTGCCGCCGCATCGTGCGGCGACCACATCCGCCGAGGAGCGTTGCAGCAGGTTTCTGTCAGGCTCGGCGGACGTGCGGACCCTGCAACGGCGCTCGCTTACTCTTAGGAGCACGTATATGAATGCCGTCACCAATCCCAACTTCAGAGACTATCGCGTCGCCGATCTTGCGCTCGCCGATTGGGGACGTAAAGAGATAGCTATCGCCGAGAGTGAAATGCCCGCGCTCATGGCGATCCGCGACGAATACGCCGCTAAGCAACCGCTCAAGGGTGCGCGCGTCGCCGGCTCCCTCCATATGACGATTCAAACCGCCGTGCTCATCGAGACGCTGCAAGCACTCGGTGCGCAGGTGCGCTGGGCATCGTGCAACATTTTCTCGACGCAGGATCACGCAGCCGCCGCGATCGCCGCGGGCGGAACGCCGGTGTTCGCTTACAAAGGCGAGACGCTCGATGAATACTGGGAATTCACTCACCGTATTTTCGAGTTCGACGACGGTCTCGGTCCGAACATGATTCTCGATGATGGAGGCGATGCCACGTTGCTCGTGCATCTCGGTATAAAGGCGGAGAACGACCCGTCTGCGATCGCCAAACCAACCAGCGAAGAAGAGAAGGCGTTGTTTGCGTCAATCAAAAAACGTTTGACGGGCAAACCGGGTTGGTACTCGCAAACCGCAAGGAACATTCAAGGCGTGACCGAAGAAACCACGACCGGAGTGCATCGTCTTTACCAAATGCACAAAGAAGGTCGCCTGTTGTTTCCGGCGATCAATGTCAACGACTCAGTCACCAAGTCGAAGTTCGACAACATCTATGGGTGCCGTCACTCGGTCGTCGACGGCCTCAATCGCGCCACAGACGTCATGATCGCCGGCAAGCTCGCGCTCGTCTGCGGATTCGGTGAAGTCGGCAAGGGTTGCGCGCAGGCGCTGCGCGGG
>JBGPCS010000062.1:0-9274 GCA_041481875.1 Sulfurifustaceae bacterium | reverse complement strand
CACCGCTCGCGCGCGTGAGCTGCGCGCGCTCGAGCGCCTGCGTCACCGCGCGAACCACGTGATCGGCTTGCGCCCGCCCACCGTAGCTCAGCCCCGTACTCGCCGTCAGACTCGTCATGGTTTTTACTCTATCGCGCTGCTCCTCTAAATCATAGATCGACGGTCTCGTGCTGGAGTTCGGCGCCCGCGGGGTGGCCGTGCGAACGCCCGGCTCTAGGCGGTTTTCGCCGGGTATTCGCAGAGGTCGTGGATCAGGCACGGCGCGCAGCGGGGGGAGCGGGCGGTACAGGTGTAGCGGCCATGCAGGATCAGCCAATGATGTGCGTCGTGCAGATAGGCCCGCGGTACCGCGTTGAGGAGCTTGTCTTCGACCTCGCGGACATTGCGGCCCGGCGCGAGCCCGGTGCGGTTCGCGACCCGAAAGATATGCGTGTCGACGGCGATGGTCGGTTCGCCGAAAGCGGTGTTCAGGACCACGTTGGCAGTTTTGCGTCCGACGCCCGGCAGCGCTTGCAACTCTTCGCGTGTGCGCGGCACTTTGCCGCCATGTTGCGCCTCGACAATTTTCGACGTCTTGAGAATATTTGCCGCCTTCGTGTTGTAGAGCCCGATCGATTTGATGTAACGCTTCAGTCCGCGCAAGCCGAGTTTGCGTATCGCCTGCGGCGTGTGCGCGACTTTGAACAGTTTCTCGGTCGCCTGGTTGACGCTTTTGTCCGTCGCCTGTGCTGACAGGATCACCGCAACCAAGAGCTCGAACGCCGAACGGTAGCGCAGTTCCGTTGTCGGCTTCGGGTTAGCGCGTTTTAACCGAACGAACAGCGCGCGGCGTTTGGCGCCGTTCATATTAAGATCGCATCAGCGAACATACTCCCCCTCTCCAAATCATATTATCCCGCATCAGCGGACCTTCTCTCCCTCTCCCTCCGGGAGAGGGATGGGGTGAGGGGCGATCGATCCGAAGCCATCGGCGCGAAGGTGTAATTTCTTTTCACTTCACTCGCTCCTTCACGTTCGCGGCGCGCTTGCGTTTCACGCGTTCGACCGCCGCCTGGATTTCAGTCCGCATCTGCTCCCGCGACGGTGTTGGGTGCACCAGCTGATCGCGCGCCGCGCTGTGCCGGCTTGCACGCTTGGCGCGAGGACGCGCGAGTCGCGCAAGGCGATTTTCGGTTTTGACGCGCCATGCGTCGACTTCCGCGCGAGCGTATTCCGGCCATGGCGTGTCCTCGGTCACCGCCGGAACCGGAATCATCGCGATGCAATCGACCGGGCACGGCGAAAGGCAGAGCTCGCAGCCGGTGCATTGCGCGACGAGCACGCTATGCATCCATTGATGCGTCCCGACGATCGCATCCACCGGGCAGACGTCCAGACACTTGCGGCAGCCGATGCAACGCGACTCGTCGATCAATGCCCGTTGCCGCGGTTCGTGTCGGCCGTACTTGGGATCGAGCGGTTTCGACGGAACGCCGAGTACCCGCGCGAGCTCGCGTATCGTCGCATCGCCGCCCGGGGGGCAGCGGTTGACGTCCGCTTCGTCGCGCGCGATCGCTTCAGCATACGCACGGCAACGCGGGTAGCCGCAGCGCGTGCACTGTGTTTGCGGGAGGCACTCGTCGAGCTGCTCGATGAACTTGTGCGGGTTTGCGGCAAAAGGCATGCGCGAAGTATGGCGAGCCGGCGGCGGCGCGGCAATGATTCCGGCGGACGCGGAGCTTGTGTACCGCAGCGTATCGCGAAGAATCTACCAGAAGCGTCCGCGAGAACTCATCCGGCCGGCTTGCCGGCATCCATTTCCGCCATCATCGCGCGTTCTTCCGTTTCGACGTCGAGCAGATGCGCCTTGCGTCCGCCACGCGGGGTGTGGATCGATTCGGTGGAATGCTCGAGCATCATGCTCGACAATTCGACCGCGCGGTCGGCGAGGCCGCGCGCGGCTTCGTGCAGCTCTTCGCTTCTTTGCACGTGCGCGATGTTGCGCTCCATGTCTTCCGCCGACCAGCCGCGCGTGTGCGCAATGTAGGGAAACTGCGGAAAGCTAAATCCAAGCTCAGAGAAAAAGCCGAGCATCTCACCGGCGACGCCTTGTACGTTGTCCTGCCCGCCGGTGATGATGAAGCCCGCGACCTTGCGGCGGATGAGCACGTTGTTGCGGATGGTAATCTGGTTCTGCACGCAATTCATGCGCTCGGCCATTTTAAAATAGAGCGCGCTCGCGACACCCCAGCGTATCGGTGTTGCGACCAGCACGACGTCGGCCCAGTGCACCATCGCTTCGTAGACCTCGGTCATTTGATCGGATGCGTCCATCTGCGTGATCGAGCACGGCCAGGTGCACGCGTTGGCGCTCTTCGAATAGTAGCCCTCGCAGTTGCGGAACTTCAGCTCCGCGAGGCGCAGGTATTTCGTCTCGCACTTGAGGGCACCGGCGGCGTGCTCGAGTGCCACTTGCAGCAGCGCCTCCGAGGTCGAGTAGCGCGGGTTGCGCAGATCCATCACCGTGGTGGAAATTCCGGCGACACGTATCGGCCCGGGTTTGCGCTCAATCGGGCGCGTGAGTGGGT
The DNA here is from genome assembly GCA_041481875.1 of Sulfurifustaceae bacterium. Taxonomy (GTDB): domain Bacteria; phylum Pseudomonadota; class Gammaproteobacteria; order Acidiferrobacterales; family Sulfurifustaceae; genus JACQFZ01. The sequence goes on along the minus strand of JBGPCS010000062.1, from coordinate 6,707 downwards.
GTGGCGCGTGCGGTTTTTTGTTGCGCTTGCTCGGGTTGTCGGTACGCACCTGCAGCCGCCCGTTTTGGACGCGCACCTCGTACGCCGGGACGCAATCGTCTTCGAAGCCAGGCTCGCCCTCGCCGGTGCGGCGATGAAACTTCCAGTTGTGCCACGGGCAAACGACGTAATCGCCGTCAAGCCGACCCTGCCCGAGCGGGCCGCCGGCGTGATTGCATACGCCGGAGACGGCGCCGAATTGTCCGTTACGGTGAGTAATCGCGATCTTCGCGCGTCCGAGCAGAACTTCGCTTACGTCGGTTTCGGCGAAACGTCCGATCGGACCGAGGTCTTCCCACTTTTCTTCCGCCATCGGGGAGCTCCTCTATGCTGGCTTCGAGGCTTTGCGTTGTTTGGGCATGCTACCGGTACTCGCGATTGCGCCGATGCCAACCAGGCGTGGCGACGAGGCGAGCGTGACGCCGTGATCCTTGAATCGGCTCCAGATCTCGCGGTTAATGCGCGAACGCAGTTCCAGCACGCCCTTTTCCGGATCGTTGACCCACACCGCCAGCTCGAGATGAATGCCGTTGTCGCCGAAGTTGATGATGAACGCTTGCGGTGCCGGTGTCGTCAAGACTCGGCTCTCCGATTTTGCGATTTCCTCGAGCAACGCGAGCGCTAGCTCGGGGTTGTCGTCGTGGGTGATTTGCACCGGAATGCGCAAACGCACGTCGCGATCGCCGTACGACCAGCTGGTGATACGTTGCGTCACCAAATCTTCGTTCGGGATTAGCACATCGAGACCATCGCTGGTGCGAACGACGACATGTCGCGAGTTGAGCGCTCGCACGACGCCGAACGTTTCACCGAGGGTGATGACGTCCCCCGGGCGCACGGATTCCTCGAATATCAGGACGAAACCGCTGACGTAGTTGCTCACGGTTTTTTGCAGGCCGAGACCGACACCGACGGCGAGCGCACCGCCGAGCACCGTGAGTGTGGTGAGATCGATGCCCGAGGTGATCAGCGCGGCTAGGACGACGGCGGCGAGCAGCACCAGCTTCACGAGCTTAATCAGCGCCGCCTTCATGCTGGCATCGAGGCTGCGCGCGCGTTTGATGCGCACGTCGAGCGCCTTGACGATCCAGAGGTACAGAATCAGCAGCATCGCGATCGACAGCACGAATGTCGCCCCGGTCAGGAGCGACACGCGTGTCGCGCCGACCTCGACCGCGTATTCGTCCAACACGTCGTTCACGAGCGGCAGCCAACCGAATATATGCAGCGCGAGCAGCGTCCAAATCGTCAGCGTCAACGCGCCTTCCCACGCCTTGAGACGGCTGCCCGGGCTGAAGCTGTGGCGCAGGACGAACACGCCCATGCGTACCAACGTGAAGGCGCCGGCCGCGAGAATGACGTAGTGCAGCAGATCGGTGCGAACTTTCAGCCAATGGCGCAACAGCGCGCTGCCCGCCAGTAGCCACAACCAAAATAGGAGCGGCACGCTAACCAGTGCACCGGTGCGCACGGCGACGCGTCGAAGGCCGTCGGTGGTCGGCGGCCCGATCGCGCGTTGCAGCCGAAGGCTTAGATGGTGCCCCACCCACAGCGCGAGCAGTCCGCCGCTCGCGAGCACCGCGAGTTGCCACCACGTGGCCGGTTCTTGCGGCAGCGGCCACAGCGACTGCAACAATTCCGTGAACGGTACGGGTTCGCGGTCGGGTGTGGCGGGCGTCAGCAGGGCCATACGGCGAGTATAGCCGGACCGACTACGCGACCGCCCTTCACCGTTTGGCCGGCGGCGGGCGCACGAACGTCGGAACCGCGCTTCACTTCACCCGCATGCCGGGCTGCGCGCCGCTGTCGGGCGAGAGGAGAAATACCCCCGGTGACTTGCCGTCGGGATCCGAGGCGGCGAGCACCATCCCCTCCGACAACCCGAACTTCATTTTGCGCGGCGCAAGATTCGCCACCACGACCGTGAGCCGTCCCACCAGTTGCGCCGGATCGTAAGCGGATTTGATGCCGGCAAACACCTGCCGCGTACCGAGCGCGCCGACGTCGAGCGTGAGCTTCAAGAGTTTGTCAGCGCCGTCGACATGCTCGGCGTTGGCGATTTTGGCGATGCGTAAATCTATCTTCGTGAAGTCATCAATAGAAATAATCGCATCAGCGACCCTACTCTCCCTCCCCAAATCATATTGTCCCGCATCAGCGGACTTACTCCCCCTCTCCCCTCGGGAGAGGGATGGGGTGAGGGACGGCGTAGCAGAAGAATCAGGAGGATCAGACGTAGCCATCGTTAAACGTTCCTCAAGAGTATTCCAAATCGATTCCAGCACAGCCTCGGTATTGCCCAGGATGTCGTTATTCCAAAAGCGTAGAACGGCGATCCCCGCCTTACTAATCGTGTCGGTTCGGTTCCCATCGCGGCGCGCTTGCTCTTGATGTTGTCCGCCATCCGCTTCGATCGCGAGCTTGGCGTCATGGCAATAGAAATCCAAAACAAATCGCTGGTTGCCGACTTCAATCGGATGTTGGCGCCGAAACTTCGCGCCGATGCGCTGATCGCGCAGTAACAGCCACAACAGTTGCTCGGCATCGGGTTGCTGTGCGCGCAGCTTGCGGGCGGTTTCGAGCAGACCGTTTGGCAGCGGCATTTTTTTTGACCGCGGTCCCTCACCCCTTGCCCCTCTCCCGGAGGGAGAGGGGGAGGAAGTCCGCTGATGCGGGACAATATGATTTGGAGAGGGGGGCTGAAGGGTTTCTCTATTGGCTTCGATCAGGGCGGTGATTTGTTTCGGATCAACGCGAGTCATGAGATGTTTATATGGATTGATGTTGTGATCTCGCAATGCATGCTCGCTGCTAACATCGGCCCAGGTCAACGCGGGGATGTTTAGGAATGTCTCAACATTGCGCGCGAGTTTCGGCAAAATAGGTTTTAAGTAGAGCGTCAAAAGTCTGAACGCCTCTATCGCGACACCACACACTAGTTGCAATGTTGGATCAAACTTAGGGTCCTTTGAGATTTCCCACGGCTTATGAAAATCAACATACTCATTTACCGCATCAGCTAGCAGCATTATCTCGCGCAGGGCCTTTCCGAACTCGCGTTGTTCGTAGTGTGCGGCAATCTTGTCACTGGCATCTCGCAACTTAAGCAGGAGAGTCGAGGTCTTGGAATCCGATGGAAAATTTTCTCGGAGCCGTCCTTGGAACTTCTTCGTTAGAAAACCCGCGGTGCGGCTCGCAATGTTGATGTACTTTCCGACCAAGTCACTATTCACTCTCGCGACAAAGTCATCGAAGTTGAGATCAAGATCCTCCATCGTACCGTTCGATTTCGCAGCGAAGTAATAACGCAGCCATTCCGGATTTAGCCCATGTTGGAGATAACTCTCGGCGTTGATAAACGTCCCGCGGCTCTTGGACATTTTTTCACCGTTGACGGTGAGGAAACCATTTACCGCGAGTTTGGTCGGCGTGCGGTAGCCGGTGTGTTCGAGCATCGCCGGCCAGAAGAGTGCGTGGAAGTAGAGGATGTCCTTCCCAATGAAATGGACCATCTCGGTGTTCTCAGCTTTCGCCTTCGCGGCATCGATGAACGTGTCGAAGTCGATAGGTTGTCCGTTCTTCGTTTGCTTGTCGCAGTAGTTCTTAAAGCTGGCGAAGTAGCCGACCGGTGCGTCGAGCCAGACGTAGAAGAACTTTTTACCGTCGGTGCCGGGTATCGGGAAGCCGAAGTAGGGTGCGTCGCGCGAGATGTCCCAGTCTTGCAGTCCCGCCGCGAACCATTCCTGCATTTTGTTCGAAGCTTCGGGCTGAAGCGGAGGTTGAACAGTAAGCTCTCCCTTTGTCCATTTCTTTAGGAACTCGACGCAGCGTTTATCCGAGAGCTTGAAGAAATAGTGCTCCGAGGACCTGCGCACCGGTTTTTCGCCGGAGACGACCGAATACGGATTTTTCAAATCGGTTGGCGCGTACGTCGAACCGCAAACTTCGCACGAGTCGCCGTATTGATCTTTCGCGCCGCACTTGGGGCATTCACCTTTTATATAGCGATCCGGCAGGAACATCTGTTTGGCCGGATCGTAGAACTGTTCGACTGAGCGTGTCGTGATCAGGTTGTTGGCTTTGAGCTTGCCGTAGATGGCTTCGCACAGCTCTTGGTTCTCCGGTGCGTCGGTGCTGTGGTAGTTGTCGAAAACGACGTGAAAGTCTTCGAAGTCGCGCTTGTGTTCCTCGTGCACGCGCGCGATCAATTGCTGCGGCGTCACGCCTTCCTTTTCCGCGCGTAACATGATCGGCGTGCCGTGGGTGTCGTCGGCACAGACATAGTGCACCGTGTGCCCCTGCATCCGCTGGAAGCGCACCCAGATGTCGGCTTGGATATAACCGACCAAGTGGCCGATATGAATCGCGCCGTTGGCGTAGGGCAGGGCGCTCGTGACCAGGAGGCGGCGTTGCGGATCAGGCATAGGCGATTCGAATCAGACGGCAGTGGCACACGGCCCGACGAGTCATAAAATGCGGGGATGTTTCCAATTTAACGGACGGTTATCATGATGCGTCATTGTATCAGCCCGAACGTGCTGGGTCGCAGCCGCGACCCTGACCCACTGGAAGGAGTCAACATGCGTATAAAAGGTATTGCCGCGATTTTGTGGGCGGCGGGTGTGGCGGCTTCGTTGGTCGTTCATTCGGTGAGCGCCGCCGAGCCCAAGGAAGAGGCGAACAAAAAGATCGTTCTCGAGTTTTACGAGAAGGGGTTGAACCAGAAGGACGGCGAGGCGGCGGCGAAGTACTTCGGCTCGCGCTACACGCAGCACAACCCGCTCGCCGCCGATGGTCCGGAAGGGTTCAAGCGTTTCATCCAGTTTTTGCGCGATAAATATCCGAACTCCCGCAGCGAAATCAAACGGGCGTTCGCCGACGGCGACTATGTGATCCTGCACGTGCACGCGGTGCGCGAGCCGGGCAGCCGCGGGAGCGCCATCGTCGATGTGTTCAAGCTCGAGGACGGGAAAATCGTCGAGCATTGGGACGTCATCCAGGAGATACCCGAGAAGGCCGCGAACGCAAACGGGATGTTCTAGCCATCCCGATCCACCTACCTATAAGGAAAAAGGAGTAGAGCATGCCATACGCAATCCGCATTCATGAAACCGGCGGTCCGGAAAAAATACGCTGGGAAGAGGTCGCGGTTCCGAGTCCGGGGCCGGGCGAAGTGCTCGTGCGCAATACCGCGGTCGGCCTCAACTATATCGACACGTATCAGCGCACCGGATTGTATCCGCTGGCGCTGCCGTTCACGCTCGGCAATGAGGGCGCGGGCATAGTCGAGGCGCTCGGGCCGAAGGTGAAGGAGTTCAAGAAAGGCGATCGCGTCGCGTACGCGGGGCCGGTTGGCTCGTATGGGGAATCCGTCATTCGCCCGGCCGCGCGACTCGTGAAGATTCCCTCCGGCATCGACGATAAAACCGCGGCCGCCATGATGTTGAAGGGCATGACCGCGCAATATCTGCTACGCCGGACTTATAAGGTAAAGAAGGGCGACACCATATTAGTGCACGCCGCCGCCGGCGGTGTCGGTCAGATCATGTGCCAGTGGGCGAAACATCTCGGTGCGACCGTGATCGGAACGGTCGGGAGCGACGAGAAAGTGGCCGCAGCGAAAAAAGCAGGTAGTAAACACGTCATCGTGTTGACGCGGGAGAAATTCCCCGAGCGCGTCAAGGAGATTACCAAGGGCAAAGGCGTTCCGGTCGTGTACGACGGCATCGGCAAAGATACGTTTGTCGACTCGCTCGATTGCCTGTCGCCGTTGGGGCTGATGGTGAGCTACGGCAACGCCTCCGGCCCGGTTACGCAGTTCAATCCGTCGATCCTCGCGCAGAAGGGCTCACTTTTCCTCACGCGCCCGACGCTCGCTACATATACGGCGACACGCGAGGACTTACTGAAGACCGCGCGCGAATTGTTCGATGTGGTAAAGAGGAAAATCGTAAAGATCCCGATCAATCAAACGTACCCGTTGCGCGAAGCCGCGCAAGCGCATCGCGACCTCGAGGGCCGCAAGACTACCGGATCGACGGTGCTGTTGCCGTGATATCAGTAGTGAAAGTCTTGTGCATTCGCAGGAATAGGGCGGAGGTATTTCGAGTAAGACATTTAGGACACCTTAAGGTAATCATTGAGGAAAACTTATGCGTAGCTATCTTCGTTATTTTGTCGTCGCTTTAGGCTGTGCCGCGGCAACCCTCATCCCTCCGGTCGGTTTTGCCGCGGGCGGAGGAGGCGGTGGTGGTGGAATGGAGGTGGATACTAAGCCCGTCGATCCGGACTACGCGCAAGCGGAAAAGGCAATCAAGGCGCAGAAGTGGAGCGAAGCCATCGATCTGCTCAATCGCGCCGCCACGCGCGATGAAAAAAATCCGGACATCTACAACTATCTCGGTTACGCCGAACGCCACCGCGGTAACATGGACGCGGCGTTTAAGCACTACGACAAGGCGCTCGCCCTCAACCCCAAGCACCGCGGGGTACACGAGTACCTCGGCGAAGCCTATTTAATGCAGGGCAATTTGCCGAAAGCGGAAGAGCAACTCGCCGTGCTCGACAAGCTGTGCTTTTTCTCGTGCAGCGAGTTCCGTGAGCTGCGCGAGAAAATCGCCGAGTACAAGCAGAAGCAGGCGCGGCAGTAACCTAGGGAGTCTCTGATT
>JBGPCS010000061.1:0-9283 GCA_041481875.1 Sulfurifustaceae bacterium | reverse complement strand
GAATGCAGCACGCCGACCTTAATGGTATCGGCCGCTTGTGCGAGACCGGATACGAACACACCGAACGCGGCCAGCGCGCTTAACATCAAGCCGCGCAACCCGCATCGGTAAAGCATCGTCACTACGACGGGATACATCGTTGTTTCCTCCTGTTATTAGTGATGGTCGTAACCGAATGGAACAAAAAACCCCGCTTCCACTACGCCCTCAGCAATCCATGTGCCACGTGCGCAAGTCCGCTGTTATAGGGACTTTACCAGGCAAGAAGACTCTTCGCGGAACGCGCGACGCACCCACATGGGGCGGGAGCAGGGGTACTGCACTAGCGAAGCGCAGCGGGGCTCGATTCGCTGCGTGAAATCGGTGCGGTGTTTCAGAAAACGGACATGCACGCCGCGGCGGCGATCATTCCCACGAAGGCAGTTTGATGGGTTACGCTTCACTCCGCCTTCCTATTTAACTACTCACAAACCCCACCGCCCTTGGTTAATCGAAACAAGGAATCGAACAACAGGTCGCCCACCAACCGATTACCAACGTAATCTCACACGGACTCAAAAATATGCCTCCACGCCATTGGGAACGACACCGCACCGGGTCTATCGGCTGGCTGCGCGCGGCGGTGCTGGGCGCGAACGATGGCATCGTATCGACCGCGAGCTTAGTGCTGGGTGTGGCGGCGGCGCATGCGAGTCACGGCAGTATTCTGGTCGCGGGGGTTGCCGGGCTGGTAGCCGGCGCCATGTCGATGGCGGCCGGAGAATACGTGTCCGTGCATTCGCAGGCAGACACCGAGCAGGCGGATCTCGAGCGCGAACGCAAGGAGCTCAAGGCGGACGACCCCGGCGAGCGCAAAGAGCTGGCGGCGATCTACGTCGGTCGCGGCCTCGATCCCGCGCTGGCGAAGCAAGTCGCCGATCAACTCATGGCGCATGACGCACTCGGCGCGCATGCGCGCGACGAGCTCGGCATCTCCGAGACGCTGCGCGCGCGCCCGATTCAGGCGGCGCTGGCATCAGCCGGCAGCTTCGCCGCCGGCGCGGCGATGCCGCTCCTGGTCACGGCCATCGCACCGCAGGCGAACGTGATCCCCATCGTCTCCGGCACTTCGCTGGTGTTCCTCGCGCTGCTGGGTGCGCTGGCGGCACGCGCCGGTGGCGCAAGCGTGGCTGTCAGCGCCGTGCGCGTCACGTTCTGGGGTGCGCTCGCTATGGGGTTGACGGCCGGCGTCGGGGCTCTGTTCGGGACCGCGGTCGGGTGAGCCCGGCTAAACCGCAAGCGGAGTAGCCCGTGTTACGCTTTGGTTCACTGATCCCCGGTTTTCCCAAAACATTGGATCGGGGCCCCCGCAATAACGGGAACGCGCAATGGATCATACGGACTCCGCCGTCGCCGACACGCCAGCCGCGCAGATGGGAAGGATTCGCCACACGCTGGTCGACCGGATGTGGCAGGGATTATTCGTGGTCGCCCTGCTGGGCGCACCGGCCTCGGCCTCTCGCTCTCTCGTCACCGGATGGCGGCATCTCTACACCTTTCACATCGCCGTCGCGTTCCTGATCGTCGCCGTCTACTGGTTTCGCGCGAGAATTCCTTTCGCGGTGAAGTCGGCGCTGCTGCCGCTGATCTTCTGGGGCGTCGGCCTGGCGGGCGTATTCGCAATGGGGATGCTTGGCGCCGGTTATTGGTGGTTGGTGTTGAGCAGTTTGCTCGTGAGCATGCTCTATTCGATGCGTGCCGGTATCGCTGTCGCCGTTGCCGTAACGCTGCTGCTCGGTGTCGCGGGGGCCGGTTACGTCAGCGGAGTGCTCAAGGTCGCAGTCGACGCAAATGTGTACATGGCGAGTCCCGCTACCTGGGCCACCCTGTTGATCGCGGCGATCGTGACACCCTTCATCGTGTTCCAATCCGTTGCCGCCTACCAGGAGACGACTCTCGAACTCCTCGAGGAGGTGCACAAGCAACGCGACCACATCCATCAGTTGGCCACTCACGATCAACTGACGGGCCTGCCGTTGATGCGCCTCGCGGGTGACCGGCTACAGATGGCGCTCTATGCGGCGAGCCGCTCCGGCAAAAAGGTCGCGCTGTTGTTCATCGATCTCGATGGTCTCAAGAACGTCAATGACACCTGGGGTCACGAAGCCGGCGACTACGTACTGAAGGAGGTCGCCAACCGCCTTTTGAAATCCATACGCGCGGAGGATACCGCGGCGCGCATCGGCGGCGATGAATTCATCGTAATTCTCGGCGGTTTACCGGACGAGCAGGTGGCGGCGCGGATTGCCGGGCGGACCATTAGTACGGTCTCGCGGCCGATCAGTCACGCCGGCGGCTCGACCTCCGTGGGAGTCAGCATCGGCATCGGCCTATTCCCCGATCACGCCGCCGACGCGCCGGCGTTGCAACGCGCGGCGGACGCAGCAATGTACACCGCGAAGCGAAGCGGCGGGAACCGATTTGTCTTCGCCGAGCGTGCATAGGACGTGCGGTGTCTAGCGCTTTCCTGCCATACTTCTTGAGGATGGCTTTCTAGCTGACGCTTCTGCGCTGACCTATGTCCCTACGCCGTAAATTTTATCGCGGGCGCGATTTTGCTCGGGCGACTTCCATCGAGGAGCTGCGGCAAATGGCGCGGCGACGCACGCCGAACTTCGCGTTCGAGTACGTCGAGGGAGGCGCGGAGGACGAAGCGACGCTGCGGTGGAATCGCGCCGCCCTCGATGCGATCCGTTTCATCCCGAGCACGCTGGTCGATACCAGCGCGCGCCATCAGCGGATAAATCTGCTCGGACGCGACTCCCCCTCGCCGCTGATCATCGCACCGACCGGCCTGAACGGCGTGCTGCGCCACCGCGGCGACGTCGCGCTCGCGCGCGCCGCGTCCGCCGCCGGCATTCCGTTCACGCTCAGCACAGTTTCCAACGTGCGGCTCGATGAGGTCGCGCGGGAAGCCGGCGGCCGCCTGTGGATGCAACTCTATCTAATGAAGAACCGCGAGATCGCGCGCGATATCGTGACGCGCGCCGAGCGCGCCGGTTACGAAGCGCTGGTGCTGACTTCCGACGCCAACGTTTTCGGTCTGCGCGAATGGGACCGGCGCAGCTATCGCAAACCCGGCCACCTGACGCTGCGCAATCTCATCGACGTTGCGCTTCACCCGCGCTGGGTGCTGAACGTGATGGTGCCGCACGGCCTCCCGCGCTTCGAGAACATCGTCGACTTTACGCCGCCGGAATTTCGGGGAGCACGCGGCGGCGTGCGATACGTGCCACGCCTGTTCGCGCCCGATATTTCCTGGGACGACGTCGCGCGCCTGCGCGAGATGTGGCCGCGCAAGCTGATCGTGAAGGGCGTGCTGAACGCCGCCGACGCGAAGCGCGCGGCCGAACTCGGTTGCGACGGAGTCGTCGTCACCAACCACGGCGGGCGCCAGCTCGACGGCTGCGTGGCGCCGATCGAGGTGTTGCCCGCGATCGCGCGCGCGGCCGGCGCGCGTCTCGCCGTCATCGTCGACGGCGGTTTTCGGCGCGGCACCGATGTGGTGAAGGCGATCGCACTCGGCGCGCACGCCGTCATGATCGGACGGGCGACGCTCTACGGATTGGCCGCCGGCGGCCAGGACGGCGTGAGCCATGCGTTAACCTTGCTCACGAGCGAAATCGACCGCGTGCTCGGGCAGTTGGGTTGTCGATCCCTCGCCGACATCGGACCGCATCTGCTGGTCTCGCGCGATACAGCCGGCACGACGACGCCATCGGAGTGATCGCGACACCGGCCCGACGCTGACAATGTCGCCGGCGCCTCGTGTCCCATGTGCGCTTTCCTGTCGCTCGCTGCGACGGTCGCGCTAGGGAAGCTCTGAATAAGTCCCCAAAACTATTTCTCACCGCAAAGACGCAGAGGGCGCAAAGGGTTTTCTCGATAAAAATCTCATGTTTTTCTTCGCGTCCTTTGCGCCTTTGCGGTGAATGTTCACTTAATCAGAGGTTCCCTAGCGCTTCTTCTTCTCGACTTTGTGCACGATCGGATCGAGCGACTTGAGATACGCGGCGACGGCATCGAGATCGCTGTCGGCCACGTTGCCGTAACCCGCGTCGATCACTTCGCCCATCGGGCCGCCCGCGACATCGCCATCCGGCTTGCTGCCGGTCTTGAGAAAGAACGCGATATCCTTTGCGCTCCATGAGCCGATACCGGTCGATGGATCGGGAGTAATGTTGGGAGCGAGCTGCCCTTCCGCACCGTCGGTGGAACCCGCGAACCTCAGTTCCGGCTTAAGCGCGCCGGCGAGGTTGCGCGGCGTGTGGCATTCGGTGCAATGCCCGAGCGCCTGCACGATGTAGGCGCCGCGGTTTATTTTTTCGCTGCGCGCCGAGTCGGGACGAAACGGTCCAGCGGTGAAATAGAGCGCTTTCCAGGCGCCGACGCCCAAACGAATACCAAACGGCGGAACCAACTCGTGGGGGCGGTTGATTTTGGACACCGGCGGCACGGTATTCAAATAAATCCATAGATCCTTCAAGTCCCGCTCCTCCATACGGGTGAAAGAAGTGTAGGGGAAGGCGGGGAATAAATGCCGGCCGTCTTTGCCTATGCCCTGCGTCATCGCGCGGATGAAGTCCGCCTCGCTCCAAGCGCCCAACCCCGTGTCCGCATCGGGCGTGATGTTGGGAGCATAAACAATCCCGAACGGAGTCTGGAGCGGTCGCCCGCCGGCCAAGAATGCACCTTTGTTCTTGATGTCGGTATGACAGCTACAGCCGCCGCTGAGCCGGAAAATATATTCTCCGCGCCGCTCGGCGGCGCTTGCGCCGGGGCGCTCGGCGGCACGCGCCGTCAACGCTGTCAGCGCCAGCACCACCGGCACGAACCAGCCGACGCGCCGAGCGAAATGACGAAGCCGTGCCGCCGCCCACGCACACGGGACCGTGGAGCGTACGCTTTGGGATGCCCACGAGTCGTAGCGGTTGGCCATACGATGGCTCGCTGGAACGGCGGCGATGCGTGGCATCGACTGCGGGCTGAGTCGCGTCAGGTCACCGCGCGATCGTCAACGCAATGCTACGCACGGTCGAGTCCGGCGGAAACCCCGGAAATAAAAGCCTCCGGGGAGATACCTAGGCCGTCTCACTTCTTCCAAGACTCCTCTTTCGGCTTGCGGTAATCGTCGTGACAAGACTTGCAGGCGCCCGCGACTTTCTTGAACTGGTCGCCGATCTCCTGCGGGTTGCCCGCTGCCGCTACCTTCTCCAACTTGCCGACTTCGGTGTCGAGGGTTTTGATCTTGTCCTCGAACTTGGCCCAATCCTGCCACACGCCTGGTTTGGCGTCGGTCTTCAAATCCGCCGTCCTTTGCTTGAAGGCGCTGGCGACCATGCCGACGTTGCCGTGAAGCAGTTTGGCATGCTCGGCGATCCGGTCCTTACTGTAGGGCAGTTGGTTCTTGAGGATGTCGCCGATGGCGCCGCAGTTGGCGCCGTTGGCGGTCATTATTTTCTGCCGATACTGAATGAACGCTTCGTCGTTGTCGGCTATAGCGCTACCGGCGCTTGCCGCCAACAATACAAACGCCGGAGCCAACAACTTGAGCGACCGTTGCAGAGAATTCATATAAGTTCCTCCATGTTATTCGTGACGATGATTTTCCGGGCATGCTATCCGAGTGACGAGATCGCTCTCCCAGCATACGTCTCGTTCGCGTTCCATCATATTGACGCTTCTCGCCGGCCAGTTTGATCCAGATCAACCTTTGCGAATCCCGAATGGATATCCGAGCGAACCGAAGGGTTTATCGAAGCGGCGCGCCGCTTGCCCGCGCCGAGGCGTTTCTCGCGCAAACCACCTCGGCAATTGCTGCATACCGTGTCGCGCGCAGTCGAATCGGCCCGAAGTACACCAGCGATCGCACCGGTGATGGCGGCATAACCGGTCCGTTTGCCGACACCTCGAACCCGAGCATCCCGTTTTCGTCCGGCATGTAGTATTCGGAATCCTTCCCGAACCAACCCCAAACATGGACGAAGGGATGAAATCGTCGCGCGTTTCCTGTAACAATGGCACACGAACGACTGGACGCGAGCCGAACGAAACGGAATTCGCCGCGAGAAGATTCCCGCCGAGGAGCGAACGAATGGCGGCATGCGCCGGCGTCGCCATGTCGCCCGCCGGTGCCACCGCAAATGTCGGGAGCAAATGAAATGCGACGATTGAGTCTCGCGCTGGCGCGTCTTTACTCGGCGCCGCTATTGTGGATTTTGCTGCTGGGCATCGTCGGCTTTTCCTGGGTGTTCAACTACTCGTCGCTGCCGTTTTCCAACCCGGAGTTGTTGAAGCTGAGCGGCGGCGAGGGATTGCTGGATTTGCTGCCGTTCTACACGGCGGAGAAGGCGTTCACGGCGCTGGGACATTACGGCAAGGCGGGCCGGGAGCTGTATTCGAGATATCTGGTCGCGGATTTCATTTTCATTCCGTTTTACAGCCTCGGACTCGCGCTGTTGACGACACGCACCGTCCAGGCCGTGTGGGGCGAAAGTACATCGCGGCTGTGGCTCAACCTGCTCCCCTTCGGCATCGCGTGCTTCGACGTCGTCGAGAACTTCTGCATTTTGGCGATGCTCAACCTCTATCCGACCACCAACGTGGCGTTGGGCACGCTTTCGGGCGCCGCGACGCTCTGCAAGACGCTGCTCACGGCGGCGACGTTCCTGTGCCTCGGCTATGGAGGGGTGATTCTGCTTCTGCGCCGCGCGCGTTCGGCGGCGCGTTCCGCGCGCAGCCCGTAGTCATCCCCTTGCCCGTCAGTCTTGAATCGCTCGCCGTCGCCGCGGTCATCGTCACCTGCGGCTACTTCGTGTTCGGCATGTCGGGGTTCGGCGCGGCGCTGGTGACCGTGCCGGTCGTGTCGCATCTGTGGCCGGTGCAGTTCGTGTTGCCGGTGCTGGCGCTGCTCGACTTGGCCGCGGCGACGTTTCTCGGCGTGCGGCACCACAAGCAGGCCGAGCGCGGCGAGCTGACACGGATGATTCCGCTGGCGTTCCTCGGCGCCGTGTGCGGCGTCGCGCTGTTGGTGAATCTGCCGCGCGATATTGCGCTCGCCGGTGTCGGCGGATTCGCCGCTCTCTACGGTGTTTACGCGCTTGCCGAGCGCGCTCCGCCGCGCGTCGTGAATCGCAACTGGGGCTACGTAGCCGGCATCGCCGGCGGTGCGACCGGAGCGCTGTTTGGCATCGGCGGGCCGGCGTACGTCATCTATCTTTCGCGGCGCATCCGCGAGAAAGGCGTGCTGCGCGCGACTTTGGCCACGATGGTGATCTTCAGCGTCGGCAGTCGCCTTCTCGTGTTCGCGCTCGCGGGGCTCGTCATGTGGAGCGAACTGAAAGTCGCGGCGGTGTTACTGCCGTTTGCGTTTGTCGGGTTGTGGGCGGGGAGTCACGCGCACATGCGAATCTCGCGCGAGCGATTCACCGCGTTCATCAGCCTGCTCTTGATCGCGACCGGGATTTCGCTGCTCGTCCGAGCCTTGGCGAGTTGACCGGCAAGATTTCACCCGCCTCAGGTTCCGCTTCGGGGGCATGCTCGCAGCTGCGCGCGCAAGAGCGTCGCGTACTCTGTGCCCAACCAAGAACCGACGCCCAAACGGATATCGTCAAGGACAAGACTTCTCGTATCCCGCTTGATAGATTACGCCCGCGTCCGCATTCTCCCGGTCGACGAGAAGAATCCTCGAAAGATGCTTGCTATTCGTTCCGCCCACATTGACGACGCACGGACGCTCTGCGCCGCGGAGCAAGAAATCGCGCGAACCCCCGGACGTTTGATATCGCAACCGGCCGAGCTGACGCCGGAAGCGTTTGGCGCCTTGATCGACAAATTGGCGGGCGGCGACGGATGCTATCTCGTGGCGGAAGATGAAAGCGGTCTCGTGGGGCACGCCTTGTTGCAACCGCTCGAACGAATCGCGATCGCGCATGTGTTCCAGATGACGATCGCCGTGCATCCGGGAAAAAGCGGCAAAGGCATCGGTACCGCGTTGATGCGATCCCTTTGCGACTGGGCGAGGACATCTTCCGGCGTGCACAAAGTGGAGCTGTCGGTCCGCTCAACGAACGCGCGAGCGCTTGCGCTCTATCGAAAATTCGGTTTCGTCGAAGAGGGTCGCTTGCGGGATCGCGTGCGGCTGCCGGACGGAACGCACATCGACGACATCTTGATGGCATGGTTTCCCCATCGTGGCACAACGCAACGTGCGGCCACTTAGGAATTCCCTCTCACGCGCAACGTCGCGCCTAGGACTAAGTCTATGAATATCGATTTTCACTTTCACCATCTGCCCGCCTTCTTCGTGGATGAGCTGCGCCAGACAAATCCGTGGGGCAAGTCGGTCGAACCGAGTGCCGGAAGCGACGTATTGCGCGCGGGAAACGCGCGCATCCCCTTGGGTCGCGAGCATTGGGATGTCGAGGCGACGTTACGGTTGATGGACGAGCGTCGCATCGACGTCGCCGCCATCAGCCCTTCGCCGCTGCTGTTTCATTTTCATTTGGAGGCCACGTTGGTTCTGCGGTTGCACCAGCGCGTCAACGATTATCTCGCGCGGCTGGGGCGCGAGCATCCGAAGCGGTTCGCACCGCTCGGCACGCTGCCGATGCAGGACCCGGCGCTGGCGCTACCGGAGCTCGAGCGTTGCATGGAGATCGGGTTGAAGGGCGTGGAGATCGAGACCAACGTCGCCGGTCGCAATCTCGACGCCCCGGAGTTCCGCCCGCTGTTTCGGCGCGCGGCGCAGCTCGGGGCGGTCGTATTCCTGCACCCGCTTGCGGTGCTCGGTCAGGACCGGTTGCGCAGTTGGTATCTGTCGAATTTGATCGGCAATCCCACGGACACGGCGGTCGCGGTGGCGAGCCTCATCTTCGGCGGCGTGCTGGATGATGCGCCCGATCTTAACGTCGTGTGTGCGCATGGTGGTGGAACCACGGCTTGCCTGTGCGGACGCTGGGATCACGGCTGGCGCGTGCGCCCGGAGTTGCATGGGTTACCGCGGGCGCCGAGCGAATATTTGCGGCGCCTGCATTACGACACCCTCACGCACTCGCCGGCGATGCTCAATCTGCTGCTCGACACCGTCGGCGCCGACCGGCTCGTGCTCGGGTCCGATTTTCCTTACGACATGGGCAACCCGAATGCCGTCGCCGCGATCGAAACCCATTCGCGGTTAGGAGCCGGCGAGCGCGCGCAAGTCCTCGGTGAGAACGCGCGCAAGTTGCTGCGCTTGGCGTGATTT
>JBGPCS010000060.1:0-9284 GCA_041481875.1 Sulfurifustaceae bacterium | reverse complement strand
GCATCAAAAAGAAGAACAGAAAGTACGCGATGGTGCCGAGCTGAACCCAGTATACGTTCTTGAAGAGAAGCAAATCGACATCGTCGGGCTTCTTGGTGCCGAGGTAACCGAGCAGCGCGAAGCTCACTGCAAAAACGGCGAGCGCGGTCTTATACATCCAGCCCCGATAGCGAATGGACTTTACTCGCGAGCGGTCGAGCCATGGAACGAAGAACAAAATGACGATCGACAGACCCATGAAAATAACGCCCCATAGCTTCGCTTCGATCCAGAGGAAATTTACCGTGTTCGCGCGCAAAATCGAATAGAACGGCGTGAAATACCACAGCGGCTTGATGTCCACCGGCGTTTGCAGAATGTTCGCGGGTACGAAGTTGTCGTGTTCGAGGAACCAGCCCCACATCTCCGGGACGAAAAAGGCGATCACGGTGAAGACCAATAAGAACACCACCGTGCCGACAAGGTCCTTCACGGTGTAGTAGGGATGAAACGGAATGCCGTCGAGCGGAATGTCCTTTGCGTCCTTTTTCTTCTTGATCTCGATCCCGTCGGGATTGTTCGAGCCAACCTTATGTAGCGCAACGATGTGCACGAACACCAAAATTACCAGCACCAGCGGCACCGCGATGACATGCAGCGAAAAGAACCGGTTGAGCGTTGCGTCGGACACGACGAAATCGCCGCGGATCCACTCGGCCAGCCCCGGGCCGACGATGGGGATGGCGTCGAACAGCGAGATGATGACCTGCGCGCCCCAGTAGGACATGTTGCCCCACGGCAGCAAATAACCCATGAACGCCTCGGCCATGAGCGCGACGAAGATCACCACGCCGATGATCCAAAGCAGCTCGCGCGGGCTGCGGTGCGAGCCGTAAAGAAACGCGCGGAACATGTGCAAGTAGACGACGACGAAGAAAAGCGATGCGCCGGTCGAGTGCATGTAGCGGATCAGCCAACCCCAATCGACGTCGCGCATGATGTATTCGACGGACGCGAACGCGAGGCCCGTGTCCGGCTTGTAGTGCATCGTCAGAAAAATACCGGTGACGATCTGGAGCACGAGCACGACGAGCGCGAGCGAACCGAAGTAGTACCAGAAGTTGAAATTCTTGGGAGCGTAGTACTTGGAAATGTGCTGCTCCCAAGCGCTCACCAACGGATAACGCTCGTCGACCCAGGTGAGTAGCCGGCGCAACGGGTGGAATTTCGATGCCGTTGCCATTAGGCGGACCCCTTCTGATCCACACCGATGATGACGCGCGTCGCGCTTAGATAGCTGTGCGCGGGCACCTCCAGGTTTTTCGGGGCCGGCACGTTCTTGAATACGCGGCCGGCGAGATCGAACTTGGAACCGTGACAGGGGCAAAAGAATCCGCCGGGCCACTCCTGGCCAAGCCCCGAAGCCGTCCCCGCCGCCAAACGCTTGTCGGGGGAGCAGCCGAGATGCGTGCATATACCGACCAATACCAAAGTCTCGGGCTTGATGGAGCGCGTGCGGTTTTGCGCGTATTTCGGCTGCTGCGTCGGGACCGTCGAGTCCGGGTCCGTCAGCGAACCCTCGACTTGTTTGAGCGACTCCAGCATCTCCGGCGTGCGTTTCAGTATCCACACCGGCTTTCCGCGCCACTCGACGGTATGCAGCTGGCCCGCTTCGAGCTTGGCGATGTCGACTTCGACCGGCGCGCCGGCTGCCTTGGCGCGCGCGCTCGGCATCATGCTGCGCACGAACGGCACGGCCGCGAACGCGGCTCCGATCGCTCCGACACCGGTGGTAATAGCGGTCAGCAACCGTCGCCGGTGTGGATCGACACCCTTATCGCTCATGCAGCCCCCGGAAGTGTCCAGCGTCGGTTATTTCTAGTTGTCACGGGGCCGGATGCGACCGCCGCGCAAGGAATCTCGGATTGGGTTTTTACTTCGGACATGCGAAACGCGGCATAGGATCGTCGAAGGCCTCGTTTTAGTCAAGTGAAACAGCTGCTGCGTGCGATCGGCGGATGAACCCAATCCAGCGCATATGCGCCGGAGCGCGCGATCTGCGGGCTATTTTCTGCGTCGCGGCGCCGAGTCCGAGAGCCGCGATTCCTGCGCGTCGGTTGTGTCGCGCGCGGCCGACGCCGCCTTCAACCGTCGCGCGAAAAACAGGCCTATCTCGAATAATCCGATCATCGGTATGGCGAGCAACACTTGCGAGAAGACATCCGGGGGCGTCAGCACGGCGGCGACGATGAACGCGCCGAGGATCACGTAGGAACGGCTACGCGCCAGCACCTCGGGATCGACGATGCCCATATGCGAAAGAATCACGACCGCCACCGGAATCTCGAAGGCGACGCCGAAGGCAAAGAACATCGAAAAAACGAAGTCGAGATAGGACTTGATGTCCGTCATCATCACGACGCCTTCCGGGACGCTGTGCGCGAAGAAACCGAACGCCACCGGGAACACCACGAAGTAAGCGAACGCCATGCCGGCGTAAAAGAGAAATATGCTGGAGAACATCAGCGGCAACACGATCCGTTTCTCGTGCCGGTAGAGCCCCGGCGCCACGAATGCCCAGAGCTGATACAACACGAACGGAACCGCCACCACCAGCGCAACCGCGAGGGTGAGACGAATCGGCGTCAAAAACGGCGACGTGACCTCCGTCGCGATCATGCTCGCACCTTTCGGCAAGACATCGAGCAACGGCTTCGCGAGCAGTGCGTAGACTTCGTTTGAAAACGGGACCAACGCCAAGAACGCCACGCCAACCGCGATCAACGCATACAACACGCGATTGCGTAGCTCCAGGAGATGAGAAAGAAAGCTGCTCTCGGACCCCCCGGATTCTCCTTCCTTATCCGGATCGGCCACGCTTACCCTTCGATGCAGTGCGCTTGCGCGCTGCGGTTACTTTCTTGGAAGATCGCGACGAGCGTCGCGCCGCTTTCACCGGCACAGACGCGGGCAGCGGAGTGAGCGGCGGGGCAACCGTCGGTGCGGGCGCGATCGCCGGCGGCGGCGCTGTCGGTGCTGCCGCAGCGGTCGACGGCTCGATCGTCGCCTGCTGGATCAGTCGACTCGACGTTTCCTCCACCGCGCGGCGGGTTTCGTCGAGCTCTTGTTTCAGTTTTTGCAGCTCGGCTAAATCGGCATGCTGCAGCTCGCGGTCGAAATCCTGTTTCACGTCGGAAACGAAGCGACGGAACCGCGCGAGCCACTGCCCGGCGGTGCGCGCCACCTCGGGCAACCGCTTCGGCCCGAGCACGATGAGCGCGACGAGCGCGATCACAAACAGCTCGGAGAAGCCGACGTCGAACATGCGCGCCCCGATGACGTTCGAAACTAGGCCTTGCGGTGCTCTTTGGCGGTCACCTCGGCGTCGACCACGCGCGGCGCTTCGTCGAGCTTGCGCGGCTCGGCGGCCGCCTCGGGCTTGCCTTTATCCTCTTCCGTCTTCATCGAATCTTTAAAGTTGCGTATCGCGGAACCGAGGTCCCCGCCGAGGTTACGCAGTTTCTTGGTGCCGAATATAACCAGCACGATCGCGAGTACCACCAGCCAGTGCCAAATACTAAATGAACCCATGTCACTCTCCAGAAAAAATTAAACCATCAACCCTTTACGAGATCGCATCAGCCAACGTGCACCCGCTCTCCCTCGGGAGAGGGATGGGGTGAGGGACGGCGCGTCGAACTGTCGATCCCTCACCCTCATTCCCTCTCCCGGCGAGGACAAACATCGTCCTCGCTCCCTCATCCCATCCCTTCTCCGGGAGGGAGAAGGGGGCGAGCCGTTGCTCGCTGCGCGAGCGCTCGATCCGACCGGAGAGGGAAGCGAGCCGAGCGCGCTCGCGCGCGACCTCTACGTATTACCTTGCCGCCTTCTCATCCAAACCGGATCGACCGAAACGCCGCTCGAGCTCCTTAAGCACATCATCCGGCGCCAGTCCTTGTTGGGCGAGCATCACCAACGTGTGAAACCAAAGGTCCGCGGTTTCGTGCACAATCTGGCGCCGATCCCCCGTCTTCGCGGCGATGATCGTCTCGGCCGCCTCTTCGCCGATCTTCTTGAGTATCGCGTCGAGACCTTTCGCGTATAACCCCGCCACATACGAGCCGTCCGGCGCGGCGTCCTTACGTGCCTCCAAGGCATCCGCGAGTTTCTTCAGAATGTCAGACACCGGCCGGCTACTTTTTCCCGTACAGCTCTTCCGCGCTTTTTAAAATCGGCTCCACCACGATCCAACGATCTTGATCGAGACGCTGATGAAAACAACGTTCGCGCCCCGTATGACACGCGATGCCGCCCTGCTGTTCCACCACGAGCAAAATCGCGTCGTTGTCGCAATCCAGGCGGATCTCGCGCACCCATTGCACGTTCCCCGACTGCTCGCCCTTACGCCAGAGTCGCGCGCGCGAGCGCGACCAGTATACGGCCCGGCTCTCGCGCGCGGTCGCTTCGAGCGCGGCGCGATTCATCCAGGCGAGCGTCAGTACCTTGCCGGTGTGCACCTCCTGCGCCACGGCGGGAACCAATCCGTCGGCACTCCACTTCACCGCGTCGAGCCAGTCGCTGGCCATAGCCCGCTATTTTCGCCACAAAGACGCCCTGAGTACAAAGAGAGAATGGAGTATGGCCGATATACCGCGTGATTGTACCGGCCGGCTTCCGCCTTTTTGCTCTGTTCAGTGCTCCATCGGCGCTTGCACCCGCGCGGCAGGCGGGAGCTAACGTCGTGCCGTAGGGCCCGTCGCGAAGGGGCGAGGCATTCGGTTTTGTGATGATCGTTGCCCCGAGCAATCCCGGTACCACGGCGTCGGAGCCGCGACGCCTATCCAAAAGGCATGCTCTCGTTGCATGATTGCGGCCCAAACCCGGAGCAACCAATGCCAAGCACCGCATCGCCGCCGAACGTGACGTTCATCCAACGCGAGATTCCTGTCGGCGACGATCGCGCCATCGTCGCCCGTTTCTTTCACCCCGCGGATAGACCCACGTGCGCCGTCCTGGTCGTTTCGGCGATGGGAGTCCCGCAGCACTACTATGCATCGTTTGCCGGTTGGCTGACCGCGCACGGCGCGCTGGTCGCTACCTTCGACTATCGCGGCGTCGGCTTGTCGCGGCCCGCCAGCTTGCGCGGATTCGACGCCGACATTCTCGCCTGGGCGCGGCTCGATTGCGCCGCGATGATCGACGCGCTCGCCGCGGCCGCACCGGGCGCACGCCTCTATTGGATCGGTCACAGCCTGGGCGGGCAAATCATTCCGTTCGTACCGAACCACGCGCGAATGGCGAAATTCATTACTATCGCCGCCGGCAGCGGTTACTGGAGAGAGAGCGCGGCATCGGCGCGCCTTTTTGCGTGGTGGTTGTGGTTCGTTGCCGCACCCCTCAGCATGCCGCTGTTCGGATATTTTCCCGGCAAGCGGCTACGTAAGATCGGCGACCTCCCGCGCGGCGTGATGGAACAATGGCGCCGCTGGTGTCTGCATCCGGATTACGCCGCCGGCGCCGAAGGTGCGAGCGCGCGCGCCCGCTACGCCGCCGTCCGCGCGCCGATGGTTTCGCTGTCCTTCACCGACGACGAACTGATGTCGGCGTGGAGCATCGAATCGCTGCACGGCCTCTACGAAAACGCCGCGCGCACGATGAAACGCATCGCACCCGCCGATGTCGGCGTGCCCGGTATCGGGCATTTCGGATTCTTCCGCACGATGGCGGAGCGACCGCTCTGGCGTACCTACCTCTTGCCCGAGCTGGGCGGCTGAGTCGATGCCGCCGGACTTACCCACGCACTGCGGTGGGCCGCTCCCTGAAGTATTGCAATTTCGCGCACGACATCGAGCACACGCGAGCCCGGTGAGGCCGCGCTCGTGACGCGCCACTTCGCCGATTCGACAAGACGAGACGACCTATGAGCGATACCGCCACCTCGATCCCGCCGGGCTTCGGTCCGTTGTTTCGCACGAGTCCGTTGCTCGACGCGCTCGGGCCGTTCTACGGCAAAGGAACGGGCGCCGATCTGGTGGTCGGGCTGCGCGTAGCCGAGAAGCACACCAACGCGCGTGGCACCGTGCACGGCGGCGTGCTCGCGACGCTTGGCGATATCGCGCTCGGTTACACGATGGCGTCGAGTTCGGACCCGCCGACCCGAGCGACAACGGCGAGCCTGACGATCGATTACGTCGGCAGCGCGAAGATCGGCGACTGGATAGAAGCGCGCGTCGACCGATCGAAGGTCGGCAGGACACTGGCGTTCGCGAACGCTTACCTCACCGTCGAGGGCGCCCAGATTGCTCGTGTGAGCGCGGTCTTCGCGGTGGTCGGCTAAAGCCTCACTTCGATTCCGGCGGCGGCCATGCGCTGCTTGGCGTCGCCGACGGTGTATTCGCCGAAGTGGAAGATACTCGCCGCGAGCACCGCGTCAGCGTGCCCTTCGGTAACTCCCTCGACCAGATGATCAAGATTCCCGACGCCACCCGAGGCGATCACCGGAACGGTCACCGCATCCGATGTCGCGCGGGTCAGCGCGAGATCGAACCCTTCGCGCGTGCCGTCGCGATCCATACTGGTGAGCAAAATCTCGCCGGCGCCGTATTCCGCCATCCGCCGCGCCCACGCGATCGCATCGAGACCGGTCGCCGTGCGTCCCCCATGCGTGTAAACCTCCCAGCGATTCGACGCGACCAGGCGAGCATCGATGGCGACCACAATGCATTGCGAGCCGAAATGATCAGACGCCTCCCGAACCAATTCCGGCCGCGCGACGGCGGCGGTATTGATCGAGACCTTATCGGCTCCGGCGTTCAGCATGCGCCGCACGTCTGCCACGCTGCGAATGCCGCCGCCAACCGTGAGCGGAATGAAAACCTGCTCCGCCATTCGTTCGACCACGTGCACCATGGTCTCGCGGTTTTCGGCGCTCGCGGTAATGTCGAGGAATGTGATTTCGTCCGCGCCCTGTGCGTCGTAGCGTCGCGAGATCTCAACCGGATCGCCGGCGTCGCGAATGTCGACGAACTTCACGCCTTTGACGACTCGACCGTTGTCGACATCGAGGCAGGGGATGATGCGTTTGGCGAGACTCATCGGCGAAGTCCTATCGCGCAAAGCGCGCGATGCGCGCCCTACTTACACAGTTCGTCGGCCAGCTTTTGCGCCGCGTTGAAATCGAGTGTGCCTTCGTAGAGCGCTCGACCGACGATCGCGCCGACGATGCCGCTGTCGGCGATCGCGCACACGCTCTTGATGTCGTCGAGGTTACTGATGCCGCCGGAAGCGATGACGGGGATCGAGATCGAATCGGCGAGCCGCACCGTCGCTTCCACGTTGATGCCGGTCATCATGCCGTCGCGCCCGATGTCGGTGTAAACGATCGCCTCGACGCCTTCGTTCTGATATTTCTTCGCCAGATCGATCACATCGTGTCCGGAGAGCTTGGACCAACCGTCGATGGCGACCTTACCGTCCTTTGCATCGAGACTGACGATGATGTGGCCGGGGAATTCCGCGCACACGTCGCTCACGAAGTGCGGAGCGTTGACGGCCTTGGTGCCGAGGATCACGTAGCGCACGCCGCAATCGAGGTATGTCTGGATCGTTTCTTCGTCGCGAATACCGCCCCCGACTTGTACCGGTAAATCGGGAAACGTGCGGACGATCGCCTCGACCGCGTCGGCATTCACCGGCTCACCCGCGATCGCGCCGTTCAGATCCACGACGTGCAGCCGCTTCGCGCCCGCCTCGACCCAGCGGCGCGCGGTCGCCACCGGATCGTCGGAAAATACCGTGGCCTCGCTCATGCGTCCCTGGCGCAGGCGCACGCACTTGCCGTCCTTGAGGTCGATCGCGGGAATGATGAGCAAAGGCATCGCGTAGCGCTTTAGTTATTCGCAGCTATCCCTGATATCGAAACGTGGTGTTTCGCCCTTACGCTTCGCCGCTCCACTCGACGAAGTTCGCGAGTAGCCGAAGCCCGGCCTGTTGACTCTTTTCCGGATGGAACTGCACGGCGAAAATGTTCTCACGCGCGGCGGCCGAGGTAAACCGCACGCCATAGTCCGTCGCACCCGCGGAAACGTCCGTGCCAACCGTGTCCACGTAGTAACTGTGTACGAAATAAAACCGCGTGTCGTCGCTGATACCGCGCCAAAGCGGGTGCGCACGCGACTGGTGCACGTGGTTCCAGCCCATGTGCGGCACCTTGAGTGGCCTTTCCGTCCCGTTGCGGGGTGGGTCGAAGCGGCGGACGCGGCCGGACAATACACCCAAGCACGGCGTGCTGCCCCCTTCCTCGCTCGACTCATAAAGCGCCTGCAAACCGAGGCAGAGCCCCAGAAAGGGCTTGCTGCGAAGTGCCTCGAAGAGCGGTTCGCGCACGCCCGAGTTTTGGAGCGCACGCATGCAACCGACGATCGCGCCTTGGCCGGGGAACACGACGCGGTCAGCGCTGCGCATGTCCGCCGCGTTGCTGACGAGCCGCACACGTGTCTTCGGCGCGACATGCTCGATGGCTTTGCAGACGGAACGCAGATTGCCCATTCCATAGTCGATGACCGCGACGGTATTCATAAGAGCATGCAACCACAGATAAACACAGATAAACACAGATTAGGGTTCACAAGTTCGAAGTGCAAAGCGTCTTCATCTGTGTTCATCTGTGGTTTCAAATCAATCTAAAGTGTTCCCTTCGTGGATGGCACGGCGCCGCCGACGCGCGCGTCGAGCTCGAGCGCGGAGCGCAACGCGCGCCCGAACGCCTTGAACACCGTCTCGGCGACATGATGCGCGTTCTTGCCGAACAGCCCGTCGACATGCAGCGTCACCTGCGCGTGATTCGCGAAGCCTTGGAAGAATTCGTGGAACAAATCCACATCGAAGTCGCTGATGCGCGCGCGCGGAAACTCCACCCGATACTCGAGCCCGGGGCGACCGGAAAAGTCGACGACGACCCGCGACAACGCCTCATCGAGCGGAACGTACGCGTGGCCGTAGCGGCGTATTCCCTGTTTACCGCCCACGGCCTTCGCCACCGCCTGCCCGAGGGTAATGCCGATGTCCTCGACCGTGTGATGCGCGTCGACCTGTAAGTCGCCGCGCGCCTCGATCGTGAGATCGATCAGTCCGTGACGCGCGACTTGATCGAGCATGTGCTCGAGAAACGGGAGACCGGTAACGAGCTTGGATACGCCCTGGCCGTCCAGATTCACCGTCACGGCGATCTGGGTCTCTTTGGTTTCGCGGGTAACGCTGGCGATGCGATCGGGCACGGGAGTTCCAGGCGACTAGGGAAATGGTAG
>JBGPCS010000059.1:0-9353 GCA_041481875.1 Sulfurifustaceae bacterium | reverse complement strand
GTTTATATTTTTCAAGACGCTCCACCGCGTTCTGGCCAAATCTTTCCAAGATATGACGTCGGATGGTCGGCCTAAACTATGTAGATATGTATTCCTCAAATCGTAGGCACGATCCAGCCAGTCATAAGCGTTTGTATCAGTAACAAGGCACTTATATCGACGCATCATCTCCTTGCGATTCTTCTCGTTGGGGAGCATAAGCGTCGCTTCCACACAACTGATATTCGCGATCAACTCGTCAATACCTCGCTCGGCAAAAGCTTTGACGAAGAAGTGTGTTGTCAGAGGATTGAAGGCGGCTTGATCCGTGTTGATGCGACCCATTGCTGTCTTCAAGTGGAACCATCGAGACTCAAGTGTCTTTTCGAAATCTTCGGGCACTACGTCAAACGAGTCGGATCGGTCAGGCACCTCTATTTCACTGTACTCGTCCCCAACCATGGTTATCGTTAGCCGAGCCGGATCAGGTGCCTTCGACGGCTCGGCGAATGGATCATCGCTGATTGAATAGATCCACGGGATGCCGAACGGCTTCCAGTGTTCCTCAGTTGGATCCCTTGTTAGGGCCAGCAGCAGGATAAGAACTGCGTCCTCAACTACCCGTGGATAAGCTGGCTCGTAGAGTTGCACCTGATCGAGCGCGTCAAGTGGGGTGTACAAGATCGCAGCAAAAGTCCTTTTCCAGATCGGCCCCGCGGGTTCGTTCTCCGTGACAATCAACCAGTAGAAATCAGATAGATTTTCCGCTGGGAACCAACATCGAGGTCGGAAACGTTTCAAAGCATCGATGGGAATTCGCTTACTAATCTCTTCTTTCTCGAGCAAAATCACTTCATTTGGTCCAAAGGACATTTGCTTCAATGTTTCTTTACGACGGCTGCTCGCGTTTCGCAGCTCAAGACGGTCCAGCGGTACAAAGTAAGTTTGTTTCACCTCTTTCATGAGAAATGCTTGGTGCAAACGTTGTACCGCTGTATTGATGTCTACACGGGGCCCGGCAAGCCACGGAGCTCCAAGCCATCGAAAGAAACGCTGAAGCGATGAGCGGACTTCTTGTCGCTCGAAATCATCTTGTGGTCGGTTGGATAATCGCGATCCGGCAATCTGCCGATAGGCTGCGGAACAAGTCTCAACGAGTGCTTCAAAGGGCCCAGATCGCTCGGCCGCGTCTTCGCTTCTAAAGGAACTGTTCCAGAGGTTTGCTAGTGAAATACGGACTGGTGCTGGAACTTCGTGAAACCGATCGTTATGTTTGATTTGATCCATGGGCAGGGTGCGACGATGCTCGAATAGCGCGGGCCATTGCTCGGGCGAGGTCCAGGTATTCGACGACGTCTTCCGTTGAGAATTGGGCGTTAGATACATGTACGGCCTGGTTTCTCAGATCCCTCAGCTTGTTAAATATGACCATTTGATTCGAAGTCAGAACGTTTGCTTCTTCCAAGAGTTTGCCCAGCCTGAGCGGCGCCATGCTCTTCAGCCTGTCACGCGGAACCTTTTTTAGGGATTGGATCCGCTGAATTGCCCATGTCTCGACATTCAGCCACGCTTCAAGGATTGCCGAACGCGGTGACACCTCGGCTAGCGCAAAGACTTGTCCCCACACATCAACCGGCTGATCTTCCTTCTCGAGCTGCGCCGGCGGGGCGATCTTGAATTGCGCCGCGATCTGCTTAACTTCAGCCCTGAAGTGCACTTCAAAATCTTTGTACTTAAGGCGATCTATAAAAGGAAACAGAGAAGGAAGATTCCGTGAAAACCAGTAAAGAATGACAACCAAAGTCACTGGCCAAGCCAGAGCACCGACAAGAGCGGCGACGAATTCTAGCCAGTTCATGCTTACCCACCCGCTACGCGGCTAAACATTGCGCCGACGCCCCACCGCGGCCGATTGAAAATAGAGTTATGCATTTGGCCACGTAACCGAGGCCTTGTACCTCCCAGAGGTCGTTTCAGTGTAGTGAATAATCCCACCAAGGGCATACACGAAGACAACAAACTGCGTGTACCTACCTTTCAGGTCGTTCCCACTCAACAATATGACGTGCGCAATTACATCGGCAGTGATGATTGCGGGCGAAGGCGCGACCTCTTGCGGTGTCGAGAAATTTAGATTGGGTAGGCATTTCTTGAACTGCGTGGCGCTGTTGGGTATTTCGATCTCGAACTGCTTCTTTCCGTGAATCAGCTCCGACAGCTCCTTGGGAGTAATTTTGCTGAGATCGTACATCGAACCTCCGTTTGTTTGTGATATCCACTATTCCGTAGAGTGAGACTCGCGGCCTCTATATATTTCTAGACGTCTATGCGTTACATCCCAAAGCTTAGCTGCTGTAGGGTGCGTTTCACGCACCAACAATCTTAGATTTTGGTGCGCACGGCGCACCCTACGTTCTGCAAATCCCACTGCGAAATTCGAATGGGAGTTTTTACGCAGTCTCGGTCGGAACCGGACTGCCCGCCAGCAACCAAAAGCGTACATTAGCGGGGGTCCAGGAAGAACATTTAAATACCTGGATTCGCGCTTTCGCGGGAATGACAACAAGGACTTGTTCAGAGATTCCTTAGACGCGCGCGGCAAGATCGGTTGCGATGCTTCTGCTTGGTGTAGCGACCCTCCCGATGTCAGTCCATTGAGTGAACCCTCGGCCTATCGCGCCGGCGGAATGATTGCGTACACCGCGTTTCGCAGCGCGATGTCTCGCGGGTCGCCGGTAAGGTTTGTTCCCATTTTGCTCGTGACGTATCCGTAGCCGATGCCGGACGTCGGATCGGCGAAGCCCATCGAACCGCCGGCTCCGGGTGATCCGAACGCGGCATCGGTACCGAACGAGATCGCGGGGCCGGGCTTCATGAAACCGAGCGAGAACTTGACGCCGTCAGCCTTCATGCCTTCGTCGTAGAAGCCGTACGTCGCGGGGATCGCCGGCGCCGCCAACGCCTGCAACGTCTCCGCGCGCAGTTGCAGCTCGCGTCCCCCGGTTGCGAACACGCTGTAGGCACGAGCGATCGCGCGCGCGGTGCCGACGCCGCCACCGGACGGCACTTCGAAGTTACGGGCGTAGATGCGCTGCGCGTCGTGAACGATCTCGGAACCAGGGTTCACGACGAGCGCGCGATAGATGTTCGAGCGACGATTGAAGGCGGCGAGCGTCAGTCGGATCGGAAACCCCAGCAGCATCGCGAGCGAGCTCGGTTTCGCCAGCGTCGCGAGCCTGGAGTTCGGGATCGACTCGGGCAGACGGATATAGAAGTCGAGTCTGAGCGGCGTGGCGATTTCGTCCTGAAAGAACTGTCCGAGGCTGCGATGCTGCGGATCGACCCGGCGCAGCAACTCGCTTTCGTAGAAGCCGAGGCTGATCGCGTGATAGGCCTGCCGCGTGCCGGGCTCCCACGCCGGCTTCTGGCGAGCGAGGACGATCGCGAGACGATCGAGGTCGGCGACCACGCTCTTGTCCACCGGCTCATCGAAAGCGAACAACGCCGCCTGGTGGGCCAGGAGTTGGCGGACGGTGATCCTCCCCTTTCCCTGCTGCGCAAACTCCGGCCAGTACTTGCACACGCGCTCCTCGTAGTCGAGCCAACCGCGAGAATGGGCGACGGCAAGAGTCATCGCCGCCAAGCCCTTGGTTGTCGAGTAGACCAGGACCATGGTGCCCTCTTCCCAAGGCTCACCGGTCGACTTGTTCCGCACACCGCCCCACAGGTCGACGACCTTCTCACCACGGTGGTACACGCAACAGGCGCCGCCCAGCTCGTCTCGCTGGGAGAAATTCTCGGCGAACGCATCGCGCACGGATTCAAAGCCCGCGCTCACGTCGCCTTCGACATGCATTGCGTTGTAGTGCTTACGGAATCTCTGATCAACTGAACAGTCACCGCAAAGGCGCAAAGGACGCAAAGAAAAAGAGGAGTTCTTATCGAGAAAACCCTTTGCGTCCTTTGCGCCTTTGCGGTGAGAAATAGTTTTTGGGGACTGATTCAGAGCTTCCTCAACGAGTTGGTCCATAGCGTCACCTTGCGCTCGTCCATTGATAGAATCGGACGACTACTGTCAGTGCGTAATTTCTCTCCGGCTTTACCGCTGATGCGAAACTACGACAGCGCGCGGTAAGCCTACGCGGCTGATCTGTTCTTCCAGGTTCAACACTCGCCGCGTGGTAGCAAGCACCGAGTCCGGATTGAGGCTCATGGAGTCGATCCCGAGCTGAACCAGAAACTCCGCCATCTCCGGATAATCGGACGGCGCTTGGCCGCATATGCCGGAATGAATGCGATTGCGCTTGCAGCCCTCTATCGCGAGACGGATCATCTCCTTCACGCCGGCGTCGCGTTCATCGTAGTCGAACGCGACGATCTGCGAGTCGCGATCGACGCCGAGCGTGAGCTGGGTGAGATCGTTCGAGCCGATGGAGAAGCCGTCGAAGCGCTTGGCGAACGCGTCGATCTGAATCACGTTGTTCGGGATTTCGCACATCGCGTAGATCTTGAGGCCGCCCTCGCCTCGGCGTAACCCGCACTCCGCCATCTTCGTGATGACCAGATCCGCCTCAGCGACGCGGCGCACGAACGGAATCATGATGATCACGTTGCCGAGTCCCATGTCCTCGCGCACACGCTTTAGCGCCGCACACTCGAGCGCGAAACCCTCGGCGTACGCCGGGTGCGCGTAGCGCGACGCGCCACGAAACCCGAGCATGGGATTTTCCTCTTTCGGCTCGAACGCGCTTCCGCCGAGGAGCGCTGCATACTCGTTCGTTTTGAAATCCGACAAGCGTACGACGACGGGCCGTGGATAAAACGCGGCCGCGATCGTGCCGATGCCTTCCGAGAGGCGCTCGACGAAGAATGCTGCGCCGTCGCGATGGTTCCCGATCAGCGCCTTTATCGCCCGACGCTCGTCGGCGTTTTTCACGCGTTCCGGGTGCAGCAGCGCCATCGGATGCGCTTTGATGTGTTCGTTGATGATGAACTCCATGCGCGCGAGACCGACGCCGTCGTTGGGCAGGAGGCTGGTCTTGAACGCTACCGCCGGGTTGCCGAGGTTCACCATGATCTTCGTCGCCGGCCGAGGAAGCGTGCCGACGTCGGTGGTTTGAATGTCGAACGGAACATTCCCGCGATACACCTTGCCGGTGTCGCCTTCGGCGCAGGAAACCGTCACGATGTCGCCGTCTTTGATTTTCTTGAGCGCCTCTTCCGCGCCGACGACGGCGGGAATCCCGAGCTCACGCGCGACGATCGCGGCGTGGCAGGTACGGCCGCCGTGGCGGGTCACAATGGCCGCGGCGGTTTTCATCACCGGCTCCCAGTCCGGCGACGTGGTATCCGCGATCAGTACTTCGCCGGGGTGGAATTTCTCGAGCTGGCTCGCGTTCGCAATGATGCGGGCGCGACCGCTTGCGATTTTCATGCCGACCGATCTCCCGACAGCGAGCACATCGGCAACGCCGCGCAGAGTGTATTCCTCGATCTGATTCGGACGCTGCTGCGAAGCGACCGTTTCCGGGCGCGCCTGGATAAGGTACAGCTCACCGTCCAAACCGTCCTTGGCCCACTCCATGTCCATCGGCACCGCGTGGCCGGCGCGCTGGCTGTAGTGATCTTCGAGCCGGATCGCGCAGCCGGCGAGCGTTAGAACCTCGTCATCGGAAATACAGAAACGCGACCGCTCGGCGCTCGTCGTAAACACATTGCGTGTCGTCTGACCGCTTCGCGTTTTCGCGTAAATCATTTTGAGCTGCTTGTCGCCGAGCGTGCGCCGCAGAACCGCGCGGCTGCCTTGGACATACGTCGGTTTGTGCACGTAGAACTCGTCGGGATCGACCGTCCCTTTGACGATATTCTCGCCGAGGCCGTAGGCGCCCGTGATAAATACCACCCCGGGGAAACCGGACTCGGTATCGAGCGAAAACATCACGCCGCTCGCCGCGAGATCCGAGCGGACCATTTTCATCACTCCGATGGACAACGCGACTTTGAAATGATCGAAACCTTGATCGATGCGATAGGCAATCGCGCGGTCGGTAAAAATGGACGCGAAGCAGCGCCGGCAGGCCTCCAGCAAATGGTCGTCGCCGCTTATATTAAGGTATGACTCGTGCTGCCCTGCGAAACTGGCGGTCGGCAAGTCTTCGGCGGTTGCCGAGCTTCGCACGGCGACGCTAAGCCGTGCGCCATATTCCTGTTTCAGCTTGTGATATGCCGCCAGAATTTCCGTGCGTAATGCGGCGCTGAGATCTGCTCGATATACCAACTCGCGCGCCTGACGTGCACGGCGGGCCAACACGGCAACGTCGCGCTTGTCGATGTCGTCGAGCAACGCGTGCAGTCGGTCCCACGCGCGAGCTTGCGTCAACATATCGCGGTAGGCATCCGCGGCGATGGCAAAGCCATTCGGTACTCTAATACCTAACGGCACAACCGACCGGTACATCTCGCCCAACGAAGCGTTCTTGCCGCCCACGAGCGGCACGTCGTCGATCCCGATCGCGTCGAACCACCGTATGTACCGACTGCCCGCCTTCGGCAATATCGAGATCGTCGACGTCATTGGCTGTCGTCTCCTCGGTTAACTAGCTCACCGATAAACAAGCACCGGTATCTTCGAGTGGACGAGAACTCTGTTGGTTTCGCTCCCGAGCACTACGGCCGCTAGTCCGCGCCGGCCGTGCGCCGCCATGAGAATCAGATCGCAACGCTTTGCCGCGGCTGTGTCGATGATCGTTTGCCACACCATATCGGCTTCGACCAGCACGCGCTCGCACTCGACCTTCGCCGAGCGAGCGGTCGCCTCGACACGATCGAGATGCTTGCTGCCTTGCGCGCGCGCCGCTTCGCGCAGCTTTTGATCGATCTTGGCGTCTATCCAGGTCATGTCGCCGTAATAAATCGGCATGGTCGCGGGTATGACGTGCAAGCCGGTGATCTTGGCGCCAACCGCCCTCGCAAACGCGACGCCGTTCTTTATCGCTTTGTCGGATAGCTCGGAGCCATCGGTGGGAATCAGAATGTGCTTGAACATGGCGCCTCACTCCTTCGATTAAGGAAAACAATCCAAGTGTCGCGCCTTCGGCCTGCATCCGTGTTGATCTACATCAACCGGGGTTTCGTGATGGGCAATTTTCGGTCCGCTTAACGCGGTGTGATCGGGGCAATCGCAGATAAGGCTTCTGACCGACGCTTCTCGACAACGCCGGACGGCGGGTCGATGGCGGCGTATTGAAGTTACGGCGTCCGCGAACGCAATGCCTATTCGAATAAGCAGCGGCTCTTGGGCGACGACACCATATTTCGACAAACGCCCTTCCGCTCAGCGGTAAACGAGTACTGGAATCTTCGAATGCGTTAGGACCTTGTTGGTCTCGCTTCCGAGCATGAGCGCGGACAAGCCGCGCCTCCCGTGGGCGGCCATGACGATGAGATCGCAGCGCTTGCGCTCGGCGGTATCGATAATGCCGCTCCAGGGATTTTCGCCTTCGAGCAGGACCCGCTCGTACGGTATGCCCGCCGGTGAACACAGGCAGTCGACTTCGTCGAGAGACCTTCCGCCCTCCTTACGGCACGCTTCGCGCGCCGTCATCTGCAGACGGTCGTCCATCCGCACGAGCTCCCCGTAATAGACGAAAAATCGAGCCGGGTAAACATGAACGCTGGTCACGCGGGCGTTAAGCGCTTTCGCCAACTGCACGCTGGCCCTTGCTGCTCTCAGTGAAAGTTCGGACCCGTCGGTCGGTATCAAGATGTGCGTGAACATTGGGTCTCCTCATCGACTGGGCGTTGCGCGCGCGGGTAAGATGTTTTGCGGCTGGGATACCTTCCCGTCGCCTGCTCTTTGATCGGCTGCTGAATTCAGAAGCGCCAGAACCGCTTGCGCGCCCTCGGCGATCGCCTCGGTCACTTTGCGCGGACGCTTCGCATCGCCGACGACGAAACCGCGCAAGCCGCCGTCGAGTGCGGTCGCGAGCTCGTTGATGGGTTTCGAACCGAGGCACAAAACGACGGTGTCGGCAGGCAGCATTCGCGTTTCGTGGGTCAGCTGGATGACGACGTTATTGAGCGCCAGATCAACGAGCCGGGCGTTGCTTAACATCTGGACCCCACGATGGCTGAGGCGCCCCAGCAAGAGCGCGCGCTCATCCGCCGGCGCATCGAGCGCGATGTCGCCGGCGGCTTCGAACAGGGTGACGCTGTGTCCGCAGTTCGCCAGATACTCCGCCACCTGCGCACCGGCACAGCCGCCGCCCGCCACGATCACGCGGCCTTGGTGAGGTTCGGATTGCTCCAAGATATCGCGCCCCGTGACGACACGCATTCCTTGGACCTCGGTCAACTTGGGCCGGATCGGCACGGCGCCCGTGGCGATGATCACGGCCCACGGCTGCTCGCGGCCGATGCCCTCCGCGTCGATCGTAGAATTGAGATGCACGTCGACACCCAGCCGATCTAGCTCGCGGATCAAGTGCTCGCGCAGCATATCCCAGTCGTCGCGATGCGGCGCCGCGGCGGCGGCGAGCAATTGCCCGCCGAGCACCGAGCGAGCCTCATGCAGCATGACTTGGAACCCGGCAATTGCACCCCAACGCGCCGCCGCCATACCGGCGGGTCCACCACCGACGATCAGAAGTTTGCGACCGGCGCCACCATGCAGCTTTTCGAAATCCCGCTCATGGCCGACTTCCGGATTCGTCGTGCACCACACGTCTTCCTGAGCAAACAGGCGGCTGATACAGCCTTGGTTGCATGCAATGCAGTGGCTCACGTCCGCCTCGCGGCCGGCGGCAACTTTCATCGGCCAATCGGGATCGGCGAGCAAACTGCGGCCGAGGGCGATGAAGTCGGCCTGGCCTTTATTCAACGCGGATTCCGCCATCGCCGCCGTACGTATTTTTCCGACGGCGATGACCGGGATCCGCACCGCCTTCTTGATGTATTCGGCGAACGGTAGCAAGACGCCGTCATCGATCGCCATCGGCGGGATCATCGTGCCGAACGCGTACGTCGCGTAGTTGCCGTTCGAGATGTGCAGCGCGGCCGCGCCGAGCTGCTCGAGACGGCGCGCGGTCCCGACGGTTTCCTCGATCGTCAAGCCGCTCGCCATCAGTTCCTCGGCGGACAAGCGCACCGTGATCGGGAATTCCTGCCCGACTGCGCCGCGCGCCGCGGCATAAACGGCTTCGAGAAAACGCCGGCGCTTCTCGGGGGTTCCGCCGTATGCGTCGGTGCGCCGGTTGCTGAACGGCGACAGAAATTCGGCAATCAGGTAACCGTGTGCGCCATGGAGCTCAACGAAGTCGAATCCGGCGTCTTTCGCGCGCCGCGCCGCGGCGCCGAAGGCGGCGACGACTTCGGCG
>JBGPCS010000058.1:0-9406 GCA_041481875.1 Sulfurifustaceae bacterium | reverse complement strand
TCACGCGGTTGGGCAGGCCCGTCAGTCCGTCGTGTGTGGCGAGGTACTGAATGCGTTCCTCGGCGCGCTTGCGCTCCGCTTCGTGGTCGAAGTTGTCGAGCGCGAACGCGATGTTTTCCGCCATGCGCTCGAGAAGTTTGACGGCTTCGTCGTTGAACGCGCGTTTCGCCCCCGAGTAGAGCAGCAACACGCCGATGGTGCGGCTCCCATGTACGAGCGGGACCGCGGCCCCCGCTTTGATGCCGGCCTGCTCGGCTTGAGCGTGCCACGGCTGCATGCGTTCGTCTTTCAGAAAATCGTTACTGACGCTGGGTTTCCGCGTGCGGTAGGCGGTGCCGACGAGCCCGCAGCCTTCCGCCAGCGACTGATCGAGCGATATCCGGGCGTTGCGCAACGCTTCCTCGCCTGCGCCGACGGCCGCGGTTATCTTCATCCAGACGCCGTCCGGTTCCGGCAGCAACACCGCGGCCGTGAGGAATTTACCGCCGTGGGTCGCGGCATCGCACACCCGCTCATACAGTTCTTGCGAGGACTTCGCATGCATGATCGCTTCGTTGGTCGCGCTTAGCGCGGCGTACATGCGGCTCAGCCAGGCCGCCGATTTTTCCATGAGCTTACGATTGGTGATTTCGCGAGACATATTGACGATGATCCACTTCTCGCCCATTCGCACCGCCCGCCGGTGCACCTCGAACCAACCGGGCAGACCGTCTTTGGCTCTATACGTCATTTCGCGAATGACGCCCTTATCACCGCTGGCGATCGTTTCCGCGTACATGCGTTCCAAATCGGCGGTGGGTATGCCGCTGATTTGAGCGGGACTCAGCTTCGCATAGTCTTCTTGGGTGTAGCCGCTCAAGCGGCAATTCGATTCATTCGCGTAAATGAACCGCATTGCCGCCGGGTCGACGAAGAAGATCAAGTCCGGTGACGCATCCATGACCGTACGAAACCGCAGCAGCTCTTGCTCGGTCTGTTTGCGCTGGAGGAATTGGCCGATACTCTCGCCGAGTTGCACGGCGCCGTCGAGCAGCTCGGTGTCGGCTTCGTGCGCCGCGTCGCGGCCGAAAAACTCCATCGCGCCGATCACCTTGCCTCCTTCTTTGATAGGGAAAGCGAAGGCGCTGCGCAGCTTTGCCTTCGTCGCGTGCGGCGCGCGCAGAAACGACGTTTCCTTTGTGATGTTTCGAATCCAGCGGGGCTTCGCGCTCGCGCAGGTGAGACGCACGAGTCCCTCCCCCGTGATCGGCAGCGGCGCGAGGCTGCGCGTGGCCGCGAGGAATTCCGGGACGCCCGGTGCATCGATACCCCAGGTTTCAGCGCTCCTTACCGTCCGTGTTTCTTCATCCAGGACCCAGCGCGCGCCACAGGTCCAACCCAAGGTTTCGCATACGGCGCGCAAGATCCGCTCGGTCGCTTCGGTGGCGCTGGTCGCCTCCGCGATGACGCTCGCGACGTTCTGCTCGACGGCCATCCGCCGTTCGATTTGAACTCGCCGGGTAACATCCTTGCTGATGCCGCGATAGCCTAGGAACCGGCCGTTCGCGTCGAACGCCGGCCGCCCAGTGATGCTGACATAGCGTTGCTCGCCTCCGAGCGTCAGGTATTTGTACAGGAGATCGGTGAACGGTCGATGCGCATCAAACATCGCCTGGTATTTTTCCCAAGCACCGTCGTCGGTTACCGGCACGACCGTGGGCAGTTCCCAGTGGGTCTTGCCGATTAGCTGTTGCGAATCGAAGCCCGCGGTGCCGGCGCCGGGGCCGCGGATCAAGGTGAAACGGTGGTTGGGGTCGAGTTCCCAGTAAAAGTCCGAAGAGACTTCGATCAACCTCTCGAACCGTTGCTCGAGCGTCTTCAGCCGCTGATCATATTCATGGCGCAACCGAGCGAACCGGTCTTGCTCTCCCGGTTCTTCGATCCTGCCTTTGATGTCGTGTGCGCTCGCACTCATAGCCGTTGTTCTCTACGCGCCCTTACGATTTGCAAGAGCTAGGCCACTCTTATAGCGCAGCCCAAGGGATGCGCGACACGCCGGTGAACCGCGCCGGAATGTCGGCGCGCCGGAAGACCGTTAACCTAGCCACGGTCCCGCAGCGCAATCCGACGCGCGATTCCGGCGGCTCTTGCCGGACTGAAGTCGAGTTACCCGACTGCGTCGCTCGGGTGCGCGGGTACGGGAGGAGTGTCCAGCTGCAACAGCTCGCCAAACTGTTCGGGTAGGATCGGCTTGCTGAAGTAGTAGCCCTGCATCTCATCGCAGCCGTGAGTCCGCAGGAACGTCGCTTGTGCCTCGGTCTCGACGCCTTCGGCGACGACGGTGAGGCCCAAGCTCTTGCCCATGGCGATGATCGCCTCGGTGATCGCTTTGTCTTCGGCGTCGGTCGGGAGCTCGCGGATGAAGGAGCGGTCGATTTTGAGCGTGTCGATCGGGAAGCGTTTGATTTGCGCGAGCGAGGAATAGCCGGTGCCGAAGTCATCGATGGCAATGCGCACGCCCATTCCCTGGATCGCTTCGAGCGTTTGGCTTGCGCGATCGGCGTTCTGCATCACCATGCCCTCGGTCAGCTCGAGCTCGAGGAATCGCAGGGCCATGTTCGCTTCCTCCGCCGCCTCGGCGATGTCGTTCAGGAAATTCGGGTCGGCGAACTGGCGGGCGGAAATGTTTACCGCCATCCGCAACGGTCGCAGGCCCAGGCGCTGCCATGCCATGTTCTGTGCGCAGGCGGTCCGTAGCACCCAGCGGCCGATCGCCACGATCAGGCCGGTTTCCTCGGCGAGTGGGATGAATTGCGCCGGCGAGACGCTGCCGAGCTCGGCGTTCTGCCAGCGCAGCAACGCTTCGACGCCACTGATCTCGCCGGTCTTGAAATCGAGCTTGGGCTGATAGTTCAAGGAAAATTCATTGCGTTCGAGCGCGCGCCGCAAGTTTGTCTCGAGTCTCAGCCGCTCGAGCGACTGCGCGCGGATATCTTTCGAGTAGAACTGGAAGGTATTTTTGCCTTCCTCCTTCGCCAGGTACATCGCCATGTCGGCGTTCTTCATCAGCGACTCCTCGTCCTCGGCGTCGCCCGGGTACAGCGAAACGCCGATGCTCGCGGTGACGCGGAATTCCTGGCCGGTGACGAGCACCGGTTTGATCACGGCGGAGAGAATCTTGCGCGCGATGGTCGCGACCTGCCCGGGCTCGCTGATCTCCGGGACGAGGACGACGAATTCATCGCCGCCGAGACGGGCGATGACGTCGCTCGAACGCACCACTTGCCGCAGACGCGCGGCGATCTCCTGCAGCAGCTTGTCGCCGGCGCCGTGGCCGAGACTGTCGTTGATGACTTTGAAACGATCGAGATCGACGAACAGGACTGCGAATTGTCGTCCGTGGCGGCTCGACGTCTCGATCGTATGGTTCAGCATTTCGCTGAACATCACTCGGTTCGGAAGCCCGGTGAGAGCGTCGTGCGTCGCCAGGTACTGGATGCGGCGCTCGGCGCGCTGGCGCTCCGCGTCGCGCGCGAAGTTGTCGAGCGCGAACACGATGTTCTCGGCCATGTGCTCGAGCAGCTTGACCACGTCGGTGTCGAACGCGCGCTTCTCGCCGGAAGCCAGCATCAGTATGCCGATAGCGTTGCCATCCTTGAGCAGCGGAACGGCGGCGGAAGATTTAACGCCGATCGCGCGCGCCGACTCATGCCATGGACGTGTGCGTTCGTCATCGAGGAAGTCGTTGCTGACGGCGGGCGCGAGTGTGCGGAAGGCGGTGCCGATGAGTCCCCGGCCCTCGGCGGTTGCCGGGCTGACCGAGATATGGGCGTTACGCAATACATCGGCGCCGGCACCGGCGTGAGCGATGACGTTCGCGCGCGCCGTATTCGCGTCGGGCGCGAGAATGGTCGTGGTAATGAACTTCCCGCCGTTTACCGCCGCGTCGCAGACTTGCTGGTAGAGCGCTTCGGGCGATTTCGCGTGGAGCATCGCCTCGTTGGTCGCGCTCAACGCGGCGTACATTCGGCTCAGGCGTTGCGTTGCCGCCTCGGCGCGCTTCCTCTCGGTAATCGCGTGCGAAATGCTGATGATCAGCCAGCGGCCTCCAATATTCACCGCGCGCTGGTGCACCTCGTACCACCCGCGCCGTCCGTCTTTGGCGCGAAACGCGAGTTCGCTGGTAGCGCCTTCCCCACCTTTCGCGATGATGCCGGCGTAAAATTCCCGGAGTTGTTCGCCCTGGATGTTGCTCATGCCACCGGGCGCGATATCGAGGAACTCCTCGCGTGTGTAACCGCTGCGCCGCCAAGCAGTCTCGTTGGCATAGATGCGGCGCATCGTCGCGAAGTCGGTGATGACGATCGTATCGGCGGAGGCGTCCATGGCCGCGCGAAAGCGTAGTAGCTCGTCCTCGCGCGAGCGGCGCTGCACCTCGTGCTCGAGGTTCTCGAGTGCGAGTGGAATGTTTTCCGTCATGCCATCGAGCAGCGCCACGGCTTCGTCGTCGAATGCGTGCCGCTCGCGGGCGCCGAGGAGGAGCACGCCGATCACCCGATCGCCGCGAACGAGCGGAAACGCGGCCGAGGTCTTGATCCCGGCCGGCCGCGCGAATGCTTGCCAAGATTGCATGCGCGGATCGTCGAGGGATTCGTCGTTGACACAAGGTTTGTGGGTGCGGTACGCCTTGCCGACGAACCCTTCGCCTAGGGCAATGGCCGCATCGAGCGAAACCTGAATCGCCGGCAGCGCCGATTCGCTTACACCCGCGACCGCGGCTACGCTCGTCGCGGCCGCGTCGAACTCGATCAGCAGCGCGGCGGCAAACTTGCCGTTATCGACGGCGGCCGCGCACAACCGTTGGTATAGCGCCTGGACGGATTGGCACCGCAGCATCGCTTCATGAGCGGCGCTGAGCATGGCGTGCACTCGGTTGCGTCGCTCCGCCGCTTTTTCGGCAAGTTTGCGTTCGCTGATGTTGCGTGCGACCGTGACGACCACCGAACGATCGCCCAACCGCACGGCGCGCCGGTGCGCCTCGAACCAGCCGCGGCGCCCGTCCGGCGCCGTCGCGATGTATTGGATGGTTATGCCGGCCTCGCCTTTGGCGAGGGTATCGGCAATGCCGCGCTCGATTTCTTCGCGTTTGAACGGCGTCGTGTCCATCGGCGTCAATTGCAAATACTGCTCGCGGGTTACGCCGTGGAGGCGGCAAGCGGTTTCATTGGCGTACAGAAATCGCAGCGTTACCGGGTCGATGACGAGAATCAGATCGGGCGAGGATTCGATGGCGGTGCGGAATTGCAGCGCCTCCGCTTCGTATTGTTGGCGCTCGGTGATATCGCGGCCGATGACCCGATAACCGGTGAATCGCTGGTGCGCGCTGAATGTGGGTGCGGCGCTCGCGCTGAAATACCGGCGTATCCCATCGGGCAGCGTCCGATACATGACGACGTCGCGAAACGGCAGGCGCGCTTCGAGCAGCGCGCGGTGCACCTCCCATCCGCCTTCGACTTCGAGACCGATATCCCAAGGTTGTTTGCCGAGAGCGTTTCGCCCGACCGGGCATTCGTGCGCGGCGTGGTGGCTGCGCTCGATGCGGGTAATTCGAAGTTGCGCGTCCTGCTCCCAATACCAGTCGCACGAGAGATCGATCAAGTCCTTCAGGCGTGCGCCATCCGGCGGCGCGGACAGTAGCGGTTGCGCCTCTCCCTTCGATCTCGTGGCCTTGCGCCGACGCGGCGCTTCGGTACGAAGAGCTTTTTTCAAAGCGCTTTCCTCACGGTGATTCGTTACCGTGTTTTTTTTGCAAGAGCCGGGCCAAACCGAGGCGTGTGCGCGCGCAACAGCTCGGCGAACTGCTCCGGCGGGATCGGTTTGCTGAAATAGAAACCTTGCATTTCATCGCAGCCATGCTCGCGCAGGAACGTCGCTTGCTCCGGTGTCTCGACGCCTTCGGCGACGACGGTCAAGCTCAAGGTCTTCCCCATGGCGATGATCGCCTCGGTGATGGCTTTGTCTTCCGCGTCGGTCGGGATTTCGCGGATGAAGGAGCGATCGATTTTGAGCGTGTCGATCGGGAAGCGCTTCAATTGCGCGAGCGAGGAGTAGCCGGTGCCGAAATCGTCGATCGCGAGCCGCACGCCCATGTTCTTGATGGCGGCGAGCAGTTGCACCGCGCGCTCGGCGTTTTGCGTCACCATGCCTTCCGTGATTTCCAGCTCGAGTAAATTCGCCGGCATGCCGGATTCCGCGAGCGCTTCGCGGATGTCATGCAGCAGATCCGCGTCGCTGAACTGGCGGGTCGAAAGGTTGACGGCGAGACCGATCGGCGGCAAGCCCGTTCGTTGCCAGGCCATGTTCTGCGCGCACGCGGTGCGCAATACCCACCGCCCGATCGCGACGATCAACCCGGTTTCCTCGGCGAGCGGAATGAACTGCCCGGGCGAGACGCTGCCGAGCTGTGCGTTCTGCCAGCGGATCAGCGCTTCGACGCCGGTAATCGTCCCGGTACTGAAATTGAGCTTCGCCTGGTAATGCAGCGAAAACTCGTTGTACTCGAGCGCGCGGCGCAGATTCGCCTCGAGCGCCATGCGCTCGAGCGATTGGGTTTTGATTCTCTGGGAGTAGAACTGGAAATTGTTCTTTCCTTCTTCCTTGGCCAAGTACATCGCGCCATCGGCGTTCTTCATCAAGGACTGCTCGTCCTCGCCGTCTTCCGGATACATGCAGATGCCGATACTCGCGGTGATGCGGCACTCCTGGCCCGAGACATTGATCGGCTTCATCGCCGTCGACAGCAGCTTGCGCGCCACCCCGGCGATTTGCTGGGCATCGTCGATCTGTTGCAACAACACGACGAACTCATCGCCGCCGAGGCGCGCCACCACGTCGCTGGTGCGCAGGCAGTCCTTGAGCCGCGCCGACATCTCCTTCAGCAAGATGTCGCCGGATTCGTGGCCCAAGGTGTCGTTGATTATCTTAAAGCGGTCGAGGTCGAGGAACAGCACGGCGAACCTGTGGTTATAGCGGCGCGCCGATTCGATCGCGACAGTCAGCAGTTGGCTGAACATCACCCGATTCGGCAGGCCGGTAAGCGCATCGTGCGTGGCGAGATATTGCACGCGCTCTTCCGCGAGTTTTTGTTCGGTAATCACGCGCGTGACGCCGCGGTAGCCGACAAAGCGATCGCCGTCGGCGAAAACCGGTTCGCCGCTGACGCTGATGTACGTTCGCTTCCCGTCCGCCGTCACCCAGTGCATGACGGCATCGCGAAACGG
This sequence comes from Sulfurifustaceae bacterium, assembly GCA_041481875.1. GTDB lineage: Bacteria > Pseudomonadota > Gammaproteobacteria > Acidiferrobacterales > Sulfurifustaceae > JACQFZ01. The sequence goes on along the minus strand of JBGPCS010000058.1, from coordinate 2,147 downwards.
CTGGCGCGCCCTGAGCGCGGCGCGATGCGCTTCCCATCCGCCGTCGGTATCGACTTCGAACCCGATCTCCCAGCCGCTCTTGCCGAGCAAAATCTTGCGCGCCATGTCCTGATCGCCCTCGCGGCTCTCGATGCGCGTGAAACGAAACTCCGTGTCTTGCTCCCAGTACCAATCGGACGAAAGCTCGGTGAGCGCGCGGAAGCGCGCTTCGCTCTCGCGCAACGCGTGTTCCATCTCGCGGCGCACGGTGACATCGCGCAATATGCCGCGAAACCCGAGCTCCCGGCCGGCGGGGCCCTTGACGAGTTGTACCGATCCTTCCACCCACAGATCCGATCCGTCCAGGCGCGTCAGTTTCCACACGTGCGCCTTGGTCGAGGTGCCGGTGCGGCGGACTTCGCTGAAGACCTTGTATACGCCGGCGGCGACTTCCGGCGTTTGATACTCGCGGTTGTTCATCCCGACGAGTTTTTCCACCGGATAGCCCAGCATGTTGGAAAACGCCGTATTGAAAAAGACGAGGTTGCCGCGCATGTCCACCTCGTAATAGGCGTCCTCGATGTTCTCGAGAATGGTGCGATATTTTTCCTCGCTCTCGCGCAGTTGCTGCTCGATCAAGCGGCGCGCGGTGACGTCGCGCATGATGCCGCGAAAGCCGATCGGTTTGCCGGAAGCATTGCGCACGAGATGCACCGAGCCTTCGACGCGTATGTGGCTGCCGTCCTGGTGCACCCATTCCCATTCTTGGCTCTTCTTCGGCGTTCCGCTGCGATAGACCTCGTTGAACGCTTGGTAGACCACCGCAGACATTTCCGGCGTCTGCGAGTTGCGGTTGTTGCGGCCGATCTCCAGATCCCTGCCGAGCAGGCGCGCGAACGCGGGGTTGGCGAAGACGAGGTTGCCGTGTAGGTCGACTTCGTAGTAGACGTCCTCGATGCTTTCGAGAATCGTGCGGTACTTTTCCTCGCTCTCGCGCAACCGCTGCTCGACAAGTCGGCGCAGCGCTTCGCGCTCGAAATTCTCGAGCGCGAAAGCGACGTTTTCCGCCAGACGCCCGAGCAGAGCGACGGTCTCGGTGTTGAACTCGTCCTTATCGCGCGAGCTCAAGAACATCACGGCGACGACGCGCGCGTCGCATACGAGCGGCACTGCGGCGGCGGACACGACGCCGACGCGTTTCGCGAGTGCGTGCCAGGGTTCGGTCCGTTGGTCGTGCTGCATATCACGCGAGACGCACGGCGCGCGTGTGCGAAATGCGGTTCCGACTAAGCCGCGCCCGCAGCCATCGGGTGCCGTTTCATCCACCGATATACGGACCTCGCCCAAGCCCTCGGGTCTGCCCGTGGCAGCCGCCAGTTTTATCCAGCCGGTTTGCGCGTCTGGAATCAACATCGAGGCGGCGACGAACTTTCCCCCATAGACGGTCGCGTCGCACACGCCCTGATAAAGGGCGTCCGGCGACTTCGCTCGCAAGATCGCCTCGTTCGTGCCGCTGAGCGCTGCGTATAGGCGCGCGAGCCTTTCGGGGGTCAGCGCACGTTTCGCGCGCGCCGCGCCCGATACCCGTCGCGGTAAAAGCGCGCGACCGCGTTTCCCCGGCTTGGCACGCTTAGCCTTGGTGGCGTGATGGTTGGGTCTCATTGTAGAAATGTGTCCGGCACCGCCCTCAATTAAACATAGGCAAGGGCGGAGTTCAGTTAAAGCACGAAGGCTCGAAAAAGCGCCGCCGCCGGTGATTAGTGGCGGATTTGTCGGGATTCACGGACAACACCGGGCACTGCCCGGGAACAAGGCGGGCGGGCGGCGTGGACTGTCCTAGCGTTGCGCGTTCGCGACCGGCGTATGGGTGCGCAGCAGATCGGCGAATTGCTGCGGCGCGACCGGCTTGCTGAAGTAGTAGCCTTGCATCTCGTCGCAAGCCTGTTCGCGCAGGAAGTTCTGCTGCTGTAGTGTCTCGACGCCTTCGGCGACGATGTTCAAGCTCAAGCTCTTGCCCATGGCGATGATCGCCTCGGTGATGGCGCGATCTTCGGAATCGTTCGGAATCTCGCGGATGAAGGACCGATCGACCTTCAGCGTGTCGATCGGGAAGCGCTTGAGCTGCGCCAGCGAGGAGTAACCGGTTCCGAAGTCGTCGATCGCGAGGC
>JBGPCS010000057.1:0-9423 GCA_041481875.1 Sulfurifustaceae bacterium | reverse complement strand
TGTCGGAAGGAGCTGAGGTATGGAGCAACGCCGCGCGCCTGAGTCGTAAGTAGCTGGGAATACAAAGATTCTAGGGGAATGCACCGCTCGAAAGTAGCGGTACTTAAAGGATTCGTTCTTGGCCTAAGTCTTGCACCTAACCGGGTAACACCTTCTTTTAATGTAAGGAACACTGTCGAGCGTCGAAGACTCGAAGATGGAACGCTTATCCAACGTGCGGCAAAGCCACGCTCGCCAGACGCCGGACAGTCCGGCTCGGCTTAATTTCTCCCAATCGCTTGCGCGTTACCGCGCCTGGTGCGACGACGTCGCGGCAGCGATCGTCGAATATCAGACCTGGGTCGAACAACAGGGCGACTCGGACGGTGAACAGGACCTGCGCGTCTACGAGATGGCGGAGCAGCTAAAGTCGGAACGCCTGCGTGTCGCGTTGGTCGCTGAGTTTTCGCGTGGAAAAACCGAGCTGCTAAACGCGATCTTCTTCTCCAGCTTCAAGCAACGCCTGCTCCCATCGGCGGCAGGACGCACGACGATGTGTCCGACCGAGTTGCGCTTCGACGAAAACGTGCCGCCCTCTATTCGTCTGCTTCCGATCGAAACTCGCAAGACCGCCACGACGATCACCGAATACAAGGCCACCCCGGTTCACTGGACGACAATCCACATTCTTCGACCTAACTCCGCGGAAGAGGTAAAACAGGCGTTCTTGGAGGTTGGTCGAACCAAGAAAGTGAGCGCGTGGGAAGCTCAGGAGCTGGGACTGTACGCGGCCGCCACCGACGCCAAGCGTCCCTCTCATGACACGATGGTCGAGGTGCCGGTTTGGCGCCACGCGATCATCAACTTCCCGCATCCGTTCTTACGCCAAGGCCTCGTTGTGTTGGACACCCCCGGACTCAACGCGCTCGGCACTGAACCCGAGCTCACGCTTAAGATGTTACCGGAGGCGCATGCGCTCATCTTTGTCCTTGCGGCCGACGCCGGGGTGACGCGTAGCGACCTCGACGTCTGGACTAAGCACGTTATCGGCGCCCGCGGCGTAAACGCCGCGGGGCGCTTCGTCGTGCTGAACAAGATCGACATTCTTTGGGACGAGCTCCAAGACTCGAAACGCATCAGCGAGACGCTGGCGAAACAAGCGCGCGAAGTCGGGCGCACGCTCGGCACCGATCTGCACAATATTTTTGCCGTATCGGCCCAAAAGGCGTTAGCCGGGCGCGCCAAGGGCGACGTCGCCTTGGTCGAGCGCAGCGGCATCACGGCGCTTGAGCAACGTATCGCCGACGACATCATTCCGGCCAAGCACGAGTTGGTTCGAAGCAAGGTTATCTACGAAGTCAGCGGGCGGATGCGGGACAGCTGCAGTTTGCTGCAAGCTCGCGCCGCCTCGGCGGAAAAGCAACTTTCCGATCTGAGGCAGCTCGGCGGACGCAACCTCGACGCCATCCACAAGATGGTTCTACGCATGCGCGAGGAAAAGCAGAAGTACGACCGCGAGCTCAAGGGTTTTGACACAACACGCCTGGCGCTGTCGGCCCAAGCGAAAGCTCTGCTCGGGCCGCTGAGCCTAGCCAGTCTGGACGAGCTGATTCAGGAAACCCGCACCGACATGCAGGACAGCTGGACCACGAACGGCATGAAGCGCGGTATGAGCACCTTCTTTGCCGGTACTCGCACACGCATCGAAGACGTCGGCCAACGCGCGGAAGCACTCAAACGCGAGGTCGAGTCGATCTACGAGCGTCTACACGCGGAATACGGCTTCACCCGTTTGCGACCGGCGCAGCTCGCCTTGCTACCTTACATCCTCGAGTTCAAGCGTCTCGAGGAAAAGGCCGAGGCCTTCCGCAACAGTCCAGTCACGGTCATGACCGAGCAGCGATTCGTCATCAAGAAATTCTTTATCACGCTGGTGTCGCAGGCGCGTCACCTGTTCGACGAGTGCAACAAGAGCGCCAAGGCGTGGTTTCACGCGTTGGTGAATCCGCTGTACACCCAATTGCGCGATCACCGCGCCGCCATCGAAGGGCAGCTCGATAATCTACGCAAAGTTCACAAGAACATGGATACCCTCGGCGCCCACGTCGCCGAGCTCGAGGCGGCAAAACAGGAAGTCACCGACCAGCTGCGTCTACTCGAAGGATTGATCGAGCGCGTCCAGCGGCCGGTGCAGTAGCGATCGCGTATTGCCTCGCGCCGTCGCCCGAACAAGTATTGGGCGACGCATTCCGATTCCAATAGGCTCGATCGACTTCAAAAAATGGTGGGTTACGCTTTGTTAACCACCCTACACGCTATCGGCGCCTCGTCACAAAATAATTCGGTGGCTCCAGCTGCTTAGGGTCAGGCCCGCTTGGGAGAATGCGTAACACATTAAAACTACCATCGTTGCCGCCTACATATGAATATGGGATCTTGCCGTCCAGTCTCATCGCGGCGCGAACAACTAGCTTCGTAAAAGCCCCGATGTCGCCCTTTGAAAAGCTGTTGTCATCCTTTTGGCCGGGCGGATGTATGTGAAAGAACCCAGCGGTGCCAAGGTGAATATCGGGAAGAGCGGGTGTCTTCTCTGGAATCAGGTTGCCTGAAAGCGTCGTATATGGCCTGGATTGCTGCGGTATACCTACCGACAATATCTGATCGCCAAGCAACTTCCCTTCTCGCGAATATGTCCCATAGGCATAACCGCCATCGGATTTGTAGATATTTGCTCCACGCTCCCAACTATCTCCCATCGCCATTTGAACCAGGAACGCAAACGCAATTCCATCCTTCGCTGCTTCTTGTGGGGACGCGTACAACCCATCCGAACCTCCCTTCGGTCCCCGAACTTGATATTGCTGCGGCGTTATTTTTCCATTCGCATCGCGCACGTTAAGCGTGACCGTTTGCCCTATGGCCCAGGCCTCCACCTTCGTCTCGTATCCTAGAGCTTTTCGGACATCTGCCTTCAGACCGTCGATGGTTTCATTTTCATCGGCGAACGTCTTCTCTATCTTCTGCTGTAATTTCTCCATCTTCGACTCCAATTTAGCAATTTTTTTAGCGTCGGAGTCTGCGTTGAGTTTACCAAGGTCGTTGAGCTCATCCTCAAGTTTCTTTACAAGCTTACCGATTTCTTTACCTTCATCTTTTTCGGCACGAGGTATGGTTATATGTTCCAAAACACTAGGATTGTTATCTCGCCAAAATTTCTTCTCTTCTTTCGTTAGTGGGCCGTCTCCGGTTACCGACGATTTTGTTGCAGAAGCGCCACTGCTCGCCGTGACGACAATTTCCTCCAAGTCTTCGGCACTCTGTGACATTCGCGCATCATCCGGACTCGCGGCCGCCCCGCTCCCACTCCTTGGCCTCGCGCTCCCCGGATTCTTATCCAGTGGCGGATTTGTGCGGTGATAGATCCCCGCGCCGATGGCCGATCGAGTCAACGCGGTAGCAAACGCGGTACTGATCGCGGTCGCTCCGTCCCAATGCGCGCCGGGGACATCGAACGCGCGTTGAGCTCCATAAGTAATGGCGGCATTTGCCACACTGGTGAACGAATCCCGCACGACCTGTGTCCAGCTGAACGATTGAGTCCCGAGCGGCGCGCTTTTCCCGAATGTATTGTCCAAACCTGCTTGTAGACCCGCAGACACTACCGATGCCACTACACTGGCGCCCAATTCGCGCCAACTGAAGTGTGCCTCGCGTCCCAGCGCGCTGTTCAACGCATAGGTCGTGCCGTAACTCGCGACGGCGCCGAGCGCGGCGTTGACGAACATGCTACTGGTGAGACCACTGGCGGCACTACCCGCAGCGCCGGCCGCCGCAGAGACCGCAACGGACTGTCGATCGAATTGGCCGCGCATGCCGAGCTCGATCGGGTTGTAGATCGCCGTCGCGGTTTCGCTGCCGCTACCGGGCTTCGACGTCCAATACAGGGTCGGATTCAGCCCCGGCATCGGAGATATCGCGTCGGTCGCGAACAGAAAAATATCGCGGTTTCGCACACTCACTGGGTTGAGGGTGTCGAGAACTGCCTGGCGGCTACCGATGCCGAGGAAGTTCAACGTGCCTCTGAGCCAGGCGCCGTAATCGTACTGACCGTTCAACATCGCCAGTGAGGTTTGTTCGGCAATATTGCCGGCAGCGGCACCGGCAGCGGCGCCTACGTACGCGGCCCCGCCATAACTTGCAACGGTAATCACGGCGGCGACGATGATCGTGACGATAACGCCAATCACCGAAGCCAGCGCGCGGCACCGCAGCGCCGGCAGCGTCGGCGCCGGCTGCGTTGGCGTCACATCGCCGAGCGCGTCGCGCGGATTGAACGGCTTGAAGGTCGACGACGTGTTCGCCAGGGACAGAACCGTACTGGGTATGCGTACGACGGTTCCCTGCGGGATGGGAGCATCCGCGTCGGTAAGGCCGTTGGCGTCTGCGATGATGTACCAAAGGTTCGGATCCCCATAGACGCGCGCGGCGATGCTGCGCAAGGTGTCGTTGGCCTGCGCGATAACGGTGCCCGGGGTCTGCGCCGGATAGAGATTCGACACCGGCGTGTAGTTGACGTCGAAGTTGGCTTTGAACTTACCGTCAGCATCTTGCAATTGTCCGAAGCTACCGACTTGCTGACCGTTGACGAAGAAGAAGTGCTGCGCCTTGGCGACGTTGTCGTAGCGCAGAATGGCGGCTTCAAAAAATCCCTGCGGATTCGGGAAATTTCCCTGGATGACGGTGAGCGGCTGGCCGTTGGCGCCGTTGGCGAAGTAGCGATTGTGGTCGGCGTTTTTATCGTCGGTGAAGCGGACTAGTTCATTGTGCGAATCGTAAAATCGCGTGGTCGCACCCGGCGTCGGCGCGCCGGGCCCGGTACTCGACACGGTTTGGCCGCCGTCCAAATACGAGTCGCGAGCAACGATCTTGTTGATGAAGGTGGACGTATACGCCTCGGCGCCGCTCTCCTGGTTCACTCGCACGGTGTAAGTGCGCAACACACCGACGCCGTCGTTGTTGTAGTTCGAATCCGACTCGGTGATGTTCCCTCTCGTGCTAAGTTGACGGACGAGCTGACCGTCGTCGTTGTAGGTGTTAGTGCGCAGGCGCTGCGTCAACCCCTTCTTACCCTCGGGCGTGTACGTGTATTCGGTGAGTTCCCGCGACGCTTTGTCGTAGCCGCGGCTGCTGACGAGGAATGTTTCCGCCACCACCGGTTGGTTATTGACGCGGTGATCGCCATTTCGGTATGTGTCGGTGAGACGACCGAGACCATCGTAGCGATAGCTTTCGATATAGCGCCCGGGAATGGCCGTGTAGTCATTCACGTGGTGCTCCACTTCCGAACCGGGCGTAAAAGTGTCAGTTTCCGTGTGGTGGATGAAACCCGTCCCGTAGGTTTCCATCGCAGTACGTCGACCAGCCAGGTCGTACGACAAAATAACGCCTTGCTTCGAGTCGATATCGACCGCGCCGCTGGCGTTCACGCCTTGGCTGTAGCGAACGCGGTTCATCGCGTCGTACGTGTACCAAAGATCTTGAGTTCTGCGCTGCTGCTCGTGATCGAAGTAGTTCGCGACGATGTTAGTGCGGTTGCCTTGTGCGTCGTAGCGATACGTCAAGCTGTAGCGCAAGTCGGTGACATGGCTGAGGCGGCCGACGGTATCGTACTCGATGCGCGTGTCTTGATGCGTGAGGCCATAGATACTCGTTTGTTCTAAGTTGTGACGGCCTAAGATATCGTAGCCGTACGTCGTCGTGCGGCCGATGTCGCGATCCTCGATGCGCGTCAAGTGCCCGGCGTCGTCATAGAACATCCACGTATCCACCGCGTTGCTTTGTCTGTCCAGCAACCCCGCGGCGTTGTACGTGTACGTGTAAATGGCGCCGCCGAGATTGGTACGCGACTTTAGTTTTCCGAAATAGTCGTAGAACCAGCTCTGCGTGCCGCCGATGGCGTCGACCGTCGCGATTTTGTGGCCTTGCTTGTCGTAAGTGTCCGCCGTGACATATCCCATCGCGGTTACCGTTTGTGCGATGTTGCCGTGCAGGTCGTAGAAATATCGGATGGTTTCGTTCTCGCCGTTTATCACGGCGATGCGCCGGCCGGCTTCGTCGTACCGATAGGACTCGGTAACGATGTCGTCGGGTGCGCCCGACTCGAATGCGCCGGGCACTCGCTCATGACTCACTTGGTCGAGGCGATTGGCGGCGTCGTAGTGATTGCGCGTTCGATACGCAACCTCGTTCGTTACCTGGTCCGTTATCTGGATTTCGTTTCCGTAGACGTCGTAGATCTTTCGCTTCGATCCGCCGTCGGCGTGCTGCTCGGTCACGATTTGACCCACGACGTTGATCCGTACCTGGTTGAGGTTGCCATTGGCATCGCGCAGACCCACCATGCGGCCGTAGAGGTCGAAGTAGCCGCGCTGCGCCGGGCGTTCGTTGTGCAGCGCGCCGATCGCGCCACCCGTCGTGGTTTGCACCGCGACGCTCGGCAACAGGGTCTCGATCGCTTGATTCTGCTGGTTGTACCGATAGCTCGTCTGCTGGTTGGCCGCATCCGTGACGCTCAACACATTGCCCCAGCGATCGAGCGTCACGATATTCCGCGGCGCCCGGGATACGTTGGATTGCGTGGCCGGCGCGCTGACTTGTCCTGCGCCGGTGACGTTGGTCGTGCGAGTCAACGTGAAGGTTCCGGCAACCCCGGCGTAAGGATCGGACGTCGGCGTGCGCGAATACAGCAACCGATAGCTATAGTTGTCGGTTTGCGACGGCACCGAGCTGATGTCGATGCGATAGCCGTCGGAACTCCGTGTTCCCGGAATCGAGACCACCGCCCCGCCCCCGCGCCAGTACTCGAAGCGCACGGTATCCGTCGCGAGATTGTTCGATGGCGGCACCGACAACAAAAGATTCGAACCGATGTACGTCGGTATTGCAACCGGCGCCGCCGCGCTCGGGCTCGGAAACGCGCTCGTCTGCGAGTTGATCTTGATGGTGACGGGCAGCACGTTGAAGTCCACGCTGCCGGTCCCGTACGCGTACGGATCCGATTCTCCGGGACGAAGGTAGCTGATCTCGTAGTAGACTCTTTGTGCGCCAGTGACCAGTTCGTTAATCGCCGCGGAGAACGACCCGGTGCCATCCAGGTCGCGCGTATAAGTCGACGTGCCAATGTAGTAGATGAGTCGTACCGTCGTTCCCGGTTCCCGCGGATACGACCACGAAAGCGTATTGCCGGATGCGGACGCAATGATCAACGCTCTGGGATAAGTGGCGTTGCTTCCTACGCCGAGCGTCACCGCGGGCGGCTGATGATCCGACGTTACTTCCAGCGCGACGATGCCGGTCGCGAGCGCGTACACCCATCCGTTCAGCTGATACGTGAGTCGGTAGAGATAGCTACCGCCCGCTAGGCCGGACATATCCGCATAGAAATTGGTACCGTCTCCGCCGACGGCGCGGCCGACCCAAGCGGAACCGTCCCAATATTCGAATACAGGGGTTTTGTTGCCCGCCGCCCGGGACCACGTCACGCGACTTGCGTTCGAAGAGACGCTCGATATCCAGTCGGGCGAATTGTCGAACTGCGAATCCACGTTGACCGAGCCGCCGCTGACAGTGAACTTGCCGCCGGTACCGGAATAGTAAAAGGACTCTCCCGCACGCTGCATCGCGATGAAAAAGTCGTACTGTCCGGAAAATCCGCTGAGGTCGAAATTGAATTGCGAACCCGACGGAGTTAAATCCACGGGGGTGAAACTGGGGTCGCTGGAGGCAACCGAGTGGTACCAGAGTCTCGCCGCGACGACGGAGTTCGGACTCGCCCATGTCAGCTGCGGTGAGCTGGGCGCTGCGCTGTCGCGCAACAACACCGTGTAGTTGCCGCCGGAATCCTGACCGTAAACCCGCACGCGATCGACGGTGTCGATGCTACCCGGACCCTCATCGGGACCCCACGGGCCGGCCTCGACCCAAGATACCGTAACACCCGTCGGTTGACCGCTGTAGGTATTGATCGGCGCGATTCGCTGCTCCGCCGGAAATCCCGCCGTCGTGTAGTCGATCCGCACTTGAAAAGCTTGCGAGCCGATATCACCGTAGCTAACTGCTATGGAGTTTGTACCGAACCAGCGATATTCCGGTTCCTCGGCGTTCGGCAGAAAACGACTGACGACTTTGGCTCGCTTCGTCACGACGGCACTCGCCGGCGTTCCGCCGGAAACACCTTGAACTGTCGGGAATGGGGCGACCGGACTATCCGGCAACGCCGTCGCCGTCGTCGTGATGGTGTCTAAGCCGTCCGAAATGCTCAACGTGCCGGTTTGCCGCGCAATTAGCCGACTGCCGACGCGATACGAAATCCGGTAGTCGTAGTTGCCCGCGACGACGCTGTTCAGAGAAACGCCGAAGCTCGACGCAGACGGCGTGATCGTCAGCGGCGAATAGGAACCGCTATTCGCTGGGGCAATTTCGAATGTCGCGGCAACTGAGCTGGGGCTGAATATCGCCCAGCTCAATCCGCGTCCGTATGTCGGTGTGGGATTCGCCTGCGAGTAAAATAGTACCCAGTTGGAACCATCCCACGTGTAGACGCGCACCGCGACGAGCTGCGAAATGCCGACTCCGTAGGTCGTGTCGGTCCACGTTAAGGTCGTGCCGTTCGGCGCCGAACCAATGTCGAAGAGTCTGTTGGACACCAAGTGCGGCGGAACGGTATGCGTGTCGGTATGGGTGCTGTTCCAGACTTCGTGCTCCATAGTCATGTAGTCGAGCGCGACTCGCACACTGGCGCCGCCGAGATTCGCCCACGACAGGTTCACAATATTGCTGCCTTGCCAGTTCCCCAAATCACCCGTCACCGAGGTGAATGTCGCGCCGACCTGTCCCTCGACCTGCGTGACCGGGATTCCGATCGTGAGAACGTTGAATATCGTCCCGTCCGTGAGCGGATCCTGTGCGGTGATGTTGATGACGCGATCGCCGCTGACGCCGCCCGCGCTAAGCTCGCCGGTGCGGCGCGCGATCACACGCGGCTGGCCGTCGATGATTCGCGTATGGACCAGCTCGAATGTGTAAGTTCTGCGCGTCGTGGTGTTGATCTCCCCCGCGTACGCTTCGAAGTTCGTGCCGTTTCGGACGGCGGCGTACACGAGCGGTTGCCCACCGAGCACGGGAGTCAACGTTAGCTGCGCCGACACACCGGCGTCGGGTGGAGCGGCCCAGCTGATCATGTAGTCGGTGTCGACTGTCGGCAACGGCGCCACTTCGTTGTAAGGATCCGGCGGGTTTTGCGTGATACCAACCGTCGTGACGTTGTTGCCGTCGACGTGGAAAGTGCCGGTGACTTGCGCGAACGCGACGTTCTCCGGCGGGCGCGAGTACGTCAAACGATACTCGAACGCGGTACCGGAGCTATTAACCAGCCCTTCGACGTTG
>JBGPCS010000056.1:0-9434 GCA_041481875.1 Sulfurifustaceae bacterium | reverse complement strand
TGATCAACACGATCTGCGATCGCGCGTTGCTCGGCGCCTACGCGCACGGCAAGAATCGGGTAACCGCGCCGATAGTGCGTCGCGCGGCGGCGGAAGTCGGTTACGTACCGCCGCGGCGGCGTTACAGCTACCCGCAACGCGCAGCAATCGCGGCCGGCGTTGCCGCGCTCGCCGCTATCGGCGTGTGGCAACTTTCGAACTACCGTCCACCGTCGTCCGCCGTGTCGAGCGACGTCGCCGTCGCTTCGCCGGTACCGGCCACCGTTGCGACGGTAACCCCCGTTGCCGCTGTCAGTGCCGCTCCGACGCTGGTCGCGCTACTCGATGACGCTGCGACCGTGACCGACACCGACTCGGCGTTTGCCGCGCTCTTCACGCAGTGGCACCTGGATTATCGTGAGCTCGCCGGCGCCACCGGCTGCGAGCGCGCGGCGAAGATGGGGTTACGTTGCATTTACGCGACCGGCACTTGGAACAATCTCCGCCAGCTGAATCGGCCGGCGGTGATCGAGTTGCTCGCACCGAACTGGCGGCGGCAGCAAGTGCTGGTGAAGGCACTCAAGGACGAGAACATTACGCTCGAAGTCGGCGGCCAGACGCGTGAGTTTCCGCGCAGCGAGGTTGAACGGTATTGGTACGGAAAGTTTCTGACGCTTTGGCGTCCGCCGGTGACGGGTGAGGCGCCGCTGCACGTGGGCGTACAGGGACCCGCCGTCGTGTGGTTGCGCGCGGCGCTCGCTCGCGCCAACGGGCAATCGGTGCCGAGCGAAGACAAGCCCGCCTTCGACGCCGAGCTGGCGGAGCAGGTTAAGGCGTTTCAGCGCCGCCAACATCTGGAACCCGACGGTGTAGCGGGCCGGAATACTCTAATACATCTCGACGTGTTCGATCCGGACGCGGCGCCGCCGCCCCTTGCCGAGACGACCACGCAAGTGAAGACCCGCTAATGTCATACATTCTTGACGCATTGCGCAGATCCGAGGAGGAACGCCGCCAGGCGGAGTCGCTCGTCTTGACCCAAGGACCGGCGCATCCGATCGAGTTGCCGCATCGCCGGCTTGCACCGTGGGCCGGTGTGGGGATCGTCGCCGTTGTCGTCGTCGCGGTGGCCTATTGGGCGATAACCGCGCGCCATTCCGACGTGACTGCGCCGAGTTCCGCGGCGTTGAATCAGGCAACCGTCGCGGTGCCGCCGACGAGCGCCGTGCCGAGTGCCGCAGTGCCGGCTGTCGAGGCGCCGGCAGTTGCGACCGAGCTTCGTCCGGCCCCGGAGCTAAAGACGAATCCTCTTGTGCCGTTGAAGGCGAGCGAGGGCACGCGCGATCTCGCGGACGAAGCGCAAGCGGCACCGCGCAAATCCAAACGCGCGCGCCGCGCTGCGCGGTCGTCCGGCGAAGCACCGGCGCAAGGCGTCGCGAACGGGTCCGGTCCGGAGGCGATCAAGTTCCTACGCGCCATGTCGCCCGATTTTCAGCGTTCGTTGCCTCAGCTCGTGGTGAATATCCATATCTACGCTCAGCGCGAATCGGATCGCATTCTCTACATCAACAATCATCAGTATCATGCCGGCGATCGGGTGCGCGACGACGTCCGGGTGGAGGAGATTGTCGAGGATGGCGCCGTCATGAGCAGTCGCGGCCAGCGATTCAAGTTACCGCGACCGAGCTGAGCGCGATTTGATGGACGTCGGTTGGTCCGGCGCGAGTGGGAGGCGGAGGCCGCCGTCGCGGCGATGGCGGGGTGCTAGACGGCGCATGCAGTCACGTCGAGAGGCTCGGTCTAGACCAGGACGGCGACTAGCAAATCAGGCGATCGTCGGTTTTTTCGGGTATCGAGTTTAGACCGTGGAAGATGCGACCGACGACGAGAGCGACAACAAGACCGATGCTACACCAGGCGAGGGCGCCGAATAGCAACCACCAAGCAGTGCTCATCCGTGAAATCTCCTTAGCGCAAGCGCGGCGTAGGATGTCGAAACGCGGCGCCGATTTCAACGATAAAAAGGCGAACTTTTTACGAATGGCGGGTCTGCGCAGACGGACGGACACGGGCACCTCGTCGCATTTCTCTCGCATGATTGGATAGTGCACGCCGTCGCAACCGCCAACAACTAGGAGCGTGTTATGAGTTTCAGCATCGTTACCGTACAACCGATCGTGGCGCTGATTGCCGGTATTCTGGTCCTCCTCGTGCCGCGATTGCTCAGTTACATCGTGGCAATTTATCTGATCGTTATCGGCGTACTCGGGTTAGTGCGCTGATCGCTACCGCCGAACGAGAAGAATCGGAGTCCCTGCGGGGCAGATAATAAGCACGTGCCGGCCAAGGGATTTTATGGTATCCATTGCGTTTGCGGGCTCTGCAACCCGCACCACTGGAGCAAACTGAAGTGAAACACATCGAGCGCGCGTTGACGAATTTGACATGACCGGCTTCATCCTGCGGTTCTTCATCAGCGCGCTCGGGCTCTGGCTGGCGTCGTCGATCGTATCCGGCGTACAAGTCGCGGGCGTCGGTACGTTGCTGGTCGCCGCGCTGCTGCTCGGGATCGTGAACGCGGTCATCCGGCCGATCCTCTTCATCCTGACGTTGCCGATTACGGTGCTAACACTCGGCTTGATCTTGCTCGTCATCAACGCCGCGATGCTCGGGCTGGTCGCGTGGCTGCTGCCGGGGTTCACGCTTACCGGCTTCGTTCCCGCGCTGCTCGGAGGCCTGGTCGTTAGTATCGTCAGTTGGCTGGCTTCGTGGTTTATCGGTCCGCGCGGGCGTGTCGAGGTGATGGTTGTTCGGCGGCGATAGATGCTGCGCTACCGGTAGTGAGCGTCATCCATCGACAGTATCGGCGCGTTACTTTGAAACCCATGTCTAGATTCGCCACCGCCGTTCTCATGTTGCTCGGTCTTTGTTCGGTCGTGGCGGCGGCCGATATCTCGAGTTACGCGTTCGTCCAGCACGATGGGACGCTGCGCGTGGACGGGAAGACGATACGCCTGTTCGGCATCTACATCCCGCCCACCGAGGATTCCTGTCGCACCAACGAGCGCCCGGTACTCTGCTCGTCGCGCGCCGCGCTGGCGCTAGAGTTCAAGATCGCGGGCTTCGTGCGTTGCACGCCGCAAGAGCGGCTCGACGACGGATCGTTCACCGCCGTCTGCCGAGCCGACGGCGACGATCTCGGGGCGTTTCTATTGCAGCGCGGTTGGGCGCTGGCGTTGCCCGACGCGCCGTTCGAGTACGTCGCGCTCGAACGGATCGCGCAACAGCGCAACGTCGGCGTCTGGGGTTTTGCCCTCGAGCCCCCGCGACCGAAGCGACGCTGAACGGCTGCCGCGGCCGATACCCCGCACCGAGACGCCCGCGTCGTCAGTCTTTCTTAAGACTGTGGGAACCCGAGCCGAAGGCGACGATCAACAGCATCGCGCCCATCATCGCTAAGTTCTTCTGAAACATGATTTGGTTTATGTACGCTTGCGATCCATCCATCGCCCAGAAGTTGTGGTATAGGAGGGTGACGGGGATCATCCACAAGAACAGCGCGGCAGCGCCGAGCCGCGCTCTCCAACCGAGCAAGATCATCAGCGCGCCGCCGACTTCGACGATGATGGTAGTCGCCAGCAGCACCTGCGCGAGCGGCAGCCCTTTGCCGGCGATTCCGGCGGCCACTTGGGAAAACTTTCCGATTTTGTCGAGTCCCGCCAGCAGGAAAATCTGCCCGATCAAGATGCGTCCGAGTAGTGGTGCAAATCGCGTGACAGCGTTCATCGTCTGATCTCCTAGGCTGGTTGGTTTTTTACGACCGGAGTGCGAACCGCTCGCCGTATCGTACTCCTGCAGTGGGCGCGCGTTATACCAAGTCGAACAGTAGGGCTTCCCCGGTACCGCGTCCGGAAACGCGGATCTCCGGTTCGCCGGTGACCGCCGCGCCGTCGCCGGCCGAGAGCGTCTCGCCGTTCACATCGAGCGTGCCGCGCGTGACTTGTAAGTACGCCTTGCGCCCGGGCGCCAAGGTATGTTGCACAGTTTCTCCCTCGGCGAGGCGGGTCGCGTACATCTGTGCGTTTTGATGGATGATCACCGAGCCCTCGCGCCCATCGGGCGACGCCACGATGCGCAGACGCCCGCGCAGGGTGGCGTCCTCGAAGCGGCTTTGCTGGTAGCCTGGGCGCAAGTGCTTCTGATCCGGGTCGATCCAGATCTGAAGGAAATGTACCGGCTCGGCCGCGGAATGGTTGAATTCGCTGTGCTGTACACCCGTGCCGGCAGTCAAACACTGCACGTCCCCCGGCTGGATGATCGAACCGTTGCCGAGGCTGTCCTTGTGGGCGAGCGTTCCTTCGAGTACGTAGCTGATGATTTCCATGTTCTTGTGGCCGTGCGTGGCGAAGCCGGCGCCGGCTTGTACGTGGTCCTCGTTGATGACGCGCAGGACGCCGAAGCCGACATTAGAAGGATCGAAGTAGTCGCCGAAGGAAAACGTATGCCGCGAGTCGAGCCAGCCGTGGTTGGAATGGCCTCGCTCAGTACTCCTGCGCACTTGAAGCATGACTCCTCCTTAAGACGGCTGCTCGGTGGTAGGATTGCCGAACGGATGATATCGCTGTCACCTCTATCACCCAACGCATGCTAGCCGATTCGATGTTACCGGGCCATGCGTAGCCGGGATTTGCTCGGCCGCGGTGGCCCGCTGGCGCGGCGCGTTCCCGGGTTCGTGCCGCGGCCGAGTCAACAAGCGATGGCGCACGCGGTGGAAGCCGCGCTCGACGAGCCGCACACGCTCGTTGCCGAGTCCGGCACCGGCACCGGAAAGACCTTCGCTTATCTCGTGCCAGCGCTCGTTTCCGGCCTCAAAGTGCTGATCTCGAGCGGCACGCGCAATTTGCAAGATCAACTGTTTAGACGCGACCTCCCGTTGGTGCGCGACGCGCTCGCGCTTCCGGTCGCGACGGCGCTGCTGAAAGGTCGCGCGAACTACTTGTGTCTTTATCGTCTGGAGCGCACGGCCGCGGAGGAGCGTTTCGTATCGCGCGCTAGCGCGGCGGACTTTCGCAAAGTCGAGGCGTGGGGGCGACGCACGACCTCCGGCGACATCGCCGAAGTCGCGAACGTTTCCGAGGATTCGGAAGTTTGGCCGCTGGTGACATCGACCGTCGACAACTGTCTCGGCGGCGACTGTCCACGCCACGCCGAATGCTTCGTCAATCGCGCGCGCCGCACGGCGGCGGAGGCGGAAGTCCTCGTGATCAATCATCACCTGTTCCTCGCCGATATCAGCGTGCGCGAAGACGGCTTCGCGCAGCTACTGCCCGCCGCCGATGCCGTCATTTTCGACGAAGCACATCAGCTGCCCGATATCGCCGCGAGCTTCTTTGGCGTCACCCTCTCCAGCTATCAGCTGCGCAATCTGTGCCGCGACGCGATCGTCGAGGACGTGCGGGAAACGAGCGGCCTGCGCGAACTGCGTCCGGCCGCCGAGGCGGCGGAGCGGGCGGTGCTGGACTTGCGTCTGGCGGTCGGGTCCGCGGCGCCGCGTGTTCCGTGGAGCGAAGTTGCCGGCGTTACCGCTGTGTCGAGCGCGCTCGCCGCTTTGGAAGAGCGGCTAACGGGATTATCCGAGGTGCTTGGCGCGGCGGCCGGTCGCGGTCCGGGTCTGGCGAATTGCGCGCGCCGCGCGCCGGCGCTCGCTGATCGTCTCGGAGCGATTACGCGCGGCGATGACGCCGATCAAGTCGCCTGGATCGAGACCGGGACCCGCGGCTTCACGTTGCACTTGACCCCACTGGATGTCGCGCGAGCGTTTCAAGAGCGCGTGCGCGCGCTCGGCACGAAAGCGTGGGTTTATACGTCCGCGACGCTTGCGATCGGTGAGGATTTCACGCACTACACGCGCCGTCTCGGTCTTGAGGACGCGCACACCGCGCAGTGGAGCAGCCCGTTTGACTACCAACGGCAGACACTCCTTTATATACCGTCGCGATTGCCTGAACCCGGCGCAACCGATCACACGGCCAGCGTGATCGACGCCGCGTTGCCGGTGCTGAAGGCGAGCAATGGGCGCGCTTTTCTATTATTCACCAGCCATCGTGCGCTCAAGCTCGCCGCCGAGTTGATCAAAGATCGGCTCGAGTATCCGTTGCTCGTGCAAGGCACAATGGGTCGCGCGCGCCTATTGGAAAGTTTTATCGCGGCCGGCAATGCGGTGCTGCTCGGCACCGGAAGTTTCTGGGAAGGTGTAGATGTGCGCGGCTCCGCGCTTTCCTGTGTGGTAATCGACAAATTGCCATTCGCCGCCCCCGACGATCCCATGCTGCAAGCACGCGCGGCCGCCAGCGTTGCCGCCGGCCGCAATCCGTTCATGGAGCATCAACTACCGGAAGCGATCATCGCCCTGAAGCAAGGCGCAGGGCGGCTTATTCGAAGTTTGGACGACAGCGGCGTGCTCATGATCTGCGATCCACGTCTTTATACTCGATCCTACGGACGTTTATTCGTCGAGAGTCTGCCGCCTATGCCGTTGACGCGCGACCTCGCGGACGTCGAGCGTTTCTTCCGCAAGCTGGCTCCAGTGCACAACACAGTTTAATAGTACAAGGTAAACGGATGAGCACACCCGAAGAGCATGTTCCGGCGACCGAGACTCCGTCGTCGGTACCGGAAACTCTACTGACGAGCACAACCGTCGTCTACGTGTTGCAGGTGATTGGTATGTTTGTTCCGCTCCTGCTCGTCGTCGCCGTGATCGTCAACTATGTCAAACGCGAGGACGTGCGCGGCACCTTCCTCGAGTCCCACTTCCGCTGGCAAATTCGCACGTTTTGGTTCGGCTTGTTGTGGATGGTGCTGGGTTTTTTGACGTGGGTGATCTTGATCGGTTACCTGATTCACGCAGTCGCGTGGATTTGGATGGCCTATCGGATCGTAAAGGGATGGCTTAGCGTCACCGACAAGAAGCCGATGTATCGGTAGGTGCGTGGACCGCACCTGTTCGGCGCGAGTTTGCCGATGTAGTGAATTCAACTTGTGGGTGGTTGACCCACGGCAAGCTACTTTCTTTTGCTTCGCCAAAAGAAAGTAGCTAAAGAAAAGGCGACCCCGTCGCTGCGCCGCGCGAGAAGCGCGCGCAGTACCTTGCGCTCCTCGCCCCCATCGGGCGCGAGACCAACTTGCCGGCGGCGTAAAAGCAACGCCGCTCGGGCTCGACACGGTCTCGCGAATTCCGCCGATGGGGGCTCCGGTGCTCGGCTTGCTCTACGGGGATTGAAGAGCAACGACAACAACAAAGGCAAGAAAAGAATACTGTCGTGAGACAACAACAATCACAGTGGGGACACCGCGTCGCGACTTGGATCGCCGTGGGCTTCGGTGCCGGGAAAGCGCCAGTGGCGCCTGGCACTTTCGGCACGCTCGCGGGTATTCCGTTCTATTTGCTTCTGAGTATTGTTCCGGCGCTAGTTTACGCCGTGATCGTCGTTGCGCTATTTGTATTCGGCGTTTGGATTTCTCAAATCGCCGAGAGGCGACTGGGTCGACATGATCATCCGGCGATCGTCTGGGACGAGATCGTCGGTTTTCTCATCACGATGTTCCTTGCGCCCATTGGCTGGTACTGGATATTGATCGGTTTTCTATTGTTTCGGGCTTTTGATGTGTGGAAGCCGTTCCCGATTCGTTTGCTCGAGCGGCTGCCCGGCGGTCTCGGCGTGATGGCTGATGATGCACTCGCCGGCGTTTATGCCTGCATCTTGCTGCAAGCGCTCGCGTGGTTGGGTTCGTATCGCTAGCGCCACTGGATGGACATCCTTGCGCTAATTTTGGTGGGCGCTGTTGCGGGCACGCTCTCGGGACTCCTCGGCATCGGCGGAGGTGCGATCATCGTTCCAGTACTCGCGCTGCTTTTCGAGCACCAAGGTGTCGATCCTGACGTCGTCATGCAGGCGGCGATCGGCACGTCGCTTGCCACGATCTTCTTCGCCGCAATTTCGTCGGTGCGCGCGCATCAGGCGCGTGGCGCCATTCGCTGGCCGGTATTTTGGCAGTTGACTCCGGGCATTCTCATTGGCGCGCTCATCGGTGCCGCGGTTGCGCACTGGCTTCCCGGAAAAACCCTCAAGATGCTCTTTGGCAGTTTTCTGTTGCTAGTCGCGGTTCAAATGGCACGCGGCATGACGGTGCCGCCGCATCGAGTGCCGCCCGCGCGGCGCTGGATGCTTCTCGCCGGTAGCGGGATTGGGATGTTGTCGTCGCTGTTTGGAATCGGCGGAGGGTCGCTTTCCGTGCCGTTTCTGGCGTGGTGCAGCCTTCCGGCGGTGGAAGCGATCGCGACATCGGCGGCCATCACACTACCGATCGCTCTTGGCGGGACCATCGGCTACGTTGTGTTGGGAGCGCATGCCACCGGTCTTCCGCCGTGGAGCATCGGCTATGTGGTGCTTGCGCCGTTTGCCGGCATCGTCGTGGCGGGCGTCGTGTTCGCGCCGCTCGGTGCGCGGCTCGCGCATCGCTTGCCGCAAGTCATGTTGCGGCGCATGTTCGCGATCTTCCTGACCGTGCTCGGGTTGCGTCTGTTGCTCGGTTGATCGGCAGCGCAGTTCGATCGAGCGGCGCTGGAGCGCGGCTATTGCGCCTCTAAAGCCGCGCCGTGATTCTTCAGTATCTCGATCCCCTTGATCGCCTGGCGATAACCTTGGGCAGCGGCCAGACGCCACCAGCGCATCGCCTCTTTATAGTCCAGCGGTTCGCCGTCGCCCATCGCCGCGAGCGCGCCCAGATGAAATTGCGCGGCCGCGTCGCCACTCGTCGCCGCCTGCTGCCACCACATGCGTGCCTTGGTGACGTCTTTCTCCACGCCCTCGCCGCGCCAATAGAGCATACCGAGGTTGAGTTGCGCGCCCATGTGTCCTTGTGTCGCCGCCGCTTGCCACCAGCGAATAGCGCGATCGAGGCTCGCTTCGACGCCTCGGCCGGTGGCATAGGCGACGCCCAAGCTGAATTGCGCACCCGAGTGGCCGCGATCCGCCGGCATTTGCCAGGTCCGTGTGGCCAGTTTGTAGTCGCCTGACTCGTAGGCCGAGAGGCCTTCGCGGAACGCCGTTTCGATCAGATCGCCTTCGCGAAACGGCGCGAGCAGTTCCTGCACCGGCGCCGCACCAAGCGGCGGGGCACTAATGGCGCTCGCTTGCTGGGCGAGTGCGATGAACAACAAGCCGCCAAACGCTAGGCGTGCTAGGGCGCGAGCGCGCAACGGCATACAATCGGCGCGATTTCGCCGACCGGCGAAGTTGAGATAATGCACGGACCCCTCCCAAAAGTACTTTTCGCAAGTGTAGATCATGATGCAGAAAACGTGCCGGCGTGATGCTGACTGAGTTCATGCCTTAAAATAGGGTATGGATGTAAACCCAACGGATGCCGAGTTGACTGCCCTCGCCACGGAG
>JBGPCS010000055.1:0-9714 GCA_041481875.1 Sulfurifustaceae bacterium | reverse complement strand
TTCACCTACGACCCCGTCAACCGCCTCACCCAAGCGACCGGCGCCGTCACCAAAAGCTACCAGTACAACGCCATCGGCAACATCACCACCAAATCCGACATCGGCAGCTACACCTACCCCGCGAGCGGCCCAAGCAGCGTGCGGCCCCACGCCGTCACCGGCACGAGCGGCGGCGTGAACGCGACCTACACCTACGACGCCAACGGCAACATGCTGACCGGTGCCGGGCGCACCATCGCCTACACCGCCTTCAACAAGCCCGCCACCGTGAAGAAGAACAACAAGACCACAACGCTCACTTACGATCCCAATTACAACCGCATTCAAAAGAGCAACCCGACGAACACCACCATCTACCTCGGCAAGCTCTACGAGAAAGTCACCACCGCCAGCCTGGTCGAGCACAAGCACTACATCTACGGCAGCGGCACGCTCGTCGCGATCTACACCGAGCGCAACAACGCCACCAACGACACCCAGTACATCCACTTGAACCACCTCGGCTCCACCGACGTCATCACCAACGACACCGCCCAAGTCAGCGAACGCCTGAGCTTCAACCCCAGCGGCGCCCGCCGCCAAACCAACGGCCAAGACGCGAGCGCTACGATCACCAGCAGCGTCACGCGCGGCTTCACCGGCCACGAGCAGGATGACGAGGCCAGCCTCATCAACATGAACGCGCGGCTCTACGACCCGGCGATTGGGCGGTTCGTAAGCCCGGACACAGTAGTCGATGGACCGGCGGGTCAGGGACTCAATCGGTACAGCTACGTTCGGAACAACCCCGTCTCCGCAACCGATCCGAGCGGGCACTGGAGTTTAAAGAAACACTATGCGGCACTTGTGAAATTTGGTGGTTTGCCGACTGTGACGAACGGTTTCGGCCTTATCCGCAATCAGCCTGCGCAAAAACGTATCGACAACTACGTCATGTCGCACCCCACGGCCTACGCCATCGGCCAGTGGGCCGCGACCTACTTCACCTTCTGGTGCGGCGGATGCGGGGGCGTCGCCTACAGTGCTTATTACGCCTATGAAGCGACCGGGTCGATGTCGGCGGCAGCAAGAGCGGGCGCGATTACCTATGCGTCATCGGTCGCGTTCAACTATGCGGGTGACCTTGGACAGTACACCGGAAGCGAAGCCGCTCGGGTTCTAGCCCACGGAGTCGTCGGCGGTACCCTAAGCTCGGTCTCCGGCGGTAGCTTCCGCAGCGGATTCTTAGCCGGTACCGTTTCCGCGGCGGGCTCCAGCTTTATCGCGGGTAATATCTCCGGTGCAGGCGCTCAAAGCTTCGCCGCCGGCGTGCTCGGGGGAGTTGCCGCACGGATCGGCGGCGGGGACTTCGGGGGTGGGTTTATTGTGGGGATGACGGGGTATTTGTTTAATGACTACATTCATCGTGACGGCCATGAATATGATTATCGACGGTATGTCTGTGACACCTCCGCATCGGGATGCACTCCTGGCACGGCCTTCGGAGGTCTGTTGCGCAATGATTATCCGGGGCAGCCGGCAGGCACAGTTGTTGAGGACAGGGGTAGATATGATGTTTTTGGTGTAAATGGCAGTGGAACAATTACGGTCAGGGTCGACTCCGAAAATCTGTCGACCACCAACATAACAGCGCCAACGCACGAATTCTGCTGCGGCACAGTTACGCAAAGCGTAGTCGTGGATCAAGCCGGTATCTACATACACGTCTATGGCGTCGGAAGTAATCCTTCGTTGTTTAACGCCACACTGAACTACGCCGCAGGGTACGTTGGATTTATCGGCGGCATCGAGGGAATCCGAGGTTATGTGCGACAGCAGGGACAGATACCGTCACCGTAGCGACATCTCTATGCACAAGCGATTTCAAAAACGTAGCGTGCAGATCGTTTGGTTATCAGTCTTGCTTGCTGCCACTGCAGTTTTCGGCGGAGGGGCAGAGATGGTAGCGTCCAATCGTTCTGGAAATGTCCTTCTTCCTGATCTTGCGTTTAACTTCGTTTGCGAGGGGAAACCACGGTTTGTGCTTGAGCGTGAAGTCGAAAATTGGCTGAGTAACAATGGTTTCAGAACGCTGAACGTACGAAAAATGGAGGAACGTCGGGGCATCTCAATGGAGCGTGTTCTAATCGATATCCTTATCGATGGGTTAGATGGTAAGCATCGTATCGTTGAGTTTCTAACGACCCTTCCGCCGCCAAACAGCGATGCTCGTCATCGACCTCACGTAAACTCGGTAAGTTTGGTTAGTTCTCCGCCGACTCAGCATTCTGCGTCAATGGAAGCAGCGCTCCTTGCGTTCGTAAAAGACAAACTGAAGTGTGATGTACGTCAAGTCAGCCGTAACCAGAACGGACCCGAGGCGATCGAATTCTACAAGAGTGAAATCAACCGCATCGAAGGCTTATTCCGTCAAGCCGAGGAGTTGCAGGGTCGCAAACGCACCTAACAAACGGGGACCACTCCCTCACAAGCGAGCCTAGCGCGCGCTACGCGCACCACCAACCGGCGTGATCGCAAACCGCACCTACGATCCCCCGACCGGCGCGCTACAAACGATCCAAACCGGCAGCAGCGGCGCGAACACCGCCAACATTCAGATCCATCTGCGACACCTCCAGTGCTGGCTGCTCTACGGGCACGGCGTTTGGCGGCTTACTACAAAACTGGTATCCCGGCGCTTCGGGAAATGAAGTTGTGGAGGATGGACACACATATTATGTGCTGGGCGATACGCAGCGTGGCGCGATCACTAGCTATGTCGACTACGATAACCTTTCGATCACCAACGTAACTCAACCTACTCACCAGTTTTGCTGCGGCTCTGTCACGCTCAGCATTGTGCAGGATGGCACTCGCATTTCTCTAAATATATCAGGGGCAGGTACGAATTCGGGTTGGTTCAACGCCATGGAAAATTATGTCGCAGGGAATGTTGGTTTTAATGGCGACATTGAGAGGATTAGAGCCAACGTACGACGCTGGGGGCAGCAATGAATCGCCTTGTTCTGTTCTCCATCTTAGTAGCGATTGGGGCTGCGTTTGTCTCGCTAGTCTGGCAGGCTAGCGGAGCGCCTGCTCAAAAGATTCGCTCTCTCGCCCCTGACCTAGCGTTCCATCTTATCTGCGAAGGAAAGGAGCGGGCTGAGATCGAGAACGGCATCGAGAAATTTATGACGAGCGAAGGTTTCCAGGTACTGAACAGGGGACGCTTGCAGCGACAGCACAATGTTTTCCTTCTCGATACTGATATCGTCAGCCTCGATAAGAAGCGACGGATCATTGATGTCATCAAGCTGCCGCCACCTTCTGTCGATAGATACGCGGTGAGGTTGCTGAGCCCACCTCCAACATCGCGATCCCCGGCGTTGGAGGATACTCTACTAGCCTTCGTCTCAAATAAGCTTGGATGCCAAGTACGCCAAGTCAGCCGTAACCTGAACGGAGCGGAAGTGGCCGATCTGTACGATGGCGAAATCAAACGCATTGAAGGTTTGTTCCGCCAAGCCGAAGAGTTGCAGGGTCGCAGACGCACCTAACAAATTGCGCTGCCGGTGGCAGCTTCGGCGAACACCGCCAACATTCAGAACCTAAGCTACACCTTCGATGCCATCGGCAATCTGCTCACGCGCAACGACACGATCGATTCTCTGAACGAAACTTTCACCTACGACCCCGTCAACCGCCTCACCCAAGCGACCGGCGCCGTCACCAAAAGCTACCAGTACAACGCCATCGGCAACATCACCACCAAATCCGACGTCGGCAGCTACACCTACAACGCCAGCGGCCCCAATAGCACCCGGCCGCACGCGGTCACCGCCACGAGCGGCACGCTGAATAGCAGCTACACCTACGACGCCAACGGCAACATGCTGACCGGCGCCGGGCGCACAATGACTTACACCTCCTTCAACAAACCTAAGAGCATCAAGAAAGGCAGCCTGACCGTCAACCTTACCTACGACCCCAACTACAACCGGATTCAAAAGAGTTCATCCGCGAGCACGACCGTCTACGTCGGCAAGCTCTATGAGAAGGTGACCACCGGAAGCTTGGTTGAACATAACCACTACATCTACAACGGTTCGAGGGTCGTCGCGACTTATGTGCAACGAAACAACGGCACTTCCGAAACTCAATATCTACACAACGACCACTTGGGATCAATTGCCGTAAAAACCGGCGGTACCGGCAGTGTCGCGCAAGTTCTCGACCGGCTTTCCTACGATGCCTTTGGAAAGCGCCGGCAAGTAAACGGGCAAGACTTCGCTAGTCCTCCCGCCGGCACGCTGCGACGCGGATTCACCGAGCACGAGCACGACGATGACGTCGGGCTCATCAACATGAATGCGCGGCAATACGATCCGACGCTTGGGCGCTTCCTGACCCCCGATCCCACCATTCAGGCGCCCTTCGAGTCGCAGAGTTTCAATCGGTATAGCTACGTGATGAATAATCCGCTGTCGCTGATTGATCCGACGGGGTTTGAGGCGGCGGGAGGGGGAGATGGGGGTGGAGAGTTTGCCGGAGATGTCGACGGACCCGCGCCGGTGCTCTCAATTGACAACGGTGACGGCAGTACCACGCACACTTTTGCAGACGGTACGCAAATTACAATGGGTTTTCCTACGGATGTCACTCCGCTCAGTTCTGCCCCTCCGCCGTATGCCGGTGTACCAGCCATTAACCCGACTGGACTCCCGTCGCCATCCAACGGACTTCCATCGCCGTCCGATCCTCCTGCCATTGGGTATCCACCCGTCTTTTCATCGAACGCAGCCGCAGCACCAAGTAACAATCCGGGAGCAGGTGCGAGTTACGGGTCCGGTGAATCCACATTCGGTTCGCCATCTCTTGGAGCCGTTGTAGGAAGCACGGCGGGTAACTCAGGAACAGGTAGCGGAAGTTCGACTGGAAGCCCCGGACCAAGCACGAATGTCGGTGGCATTAGCGGCAGCCCAACAACGACGCCAGCCGTCGGCGGCAAAGGCTCGGGACGCGGCGCGGGAACGTCACCGACCGGTACCGGCAGATCGGGAGCCGCTCAAATTCTGGGAGGAAGTATGTTGGGTGGCGCAGGATTAGTTGGGATACTGGGTGCTTATTCCGGTCTGAGTGTGGGTGTTGCGGAAGGTGCTCATATGGGAGCGCTCGCCGGCTTGGTCGTCTCTGATGCGCTTGTATCTGGTGCGATTGCTGGCGCGGTGGTTGGCGGAGCTGTCGGAGCAGTATTTGCGGCAGTGGTCATCGTGGCAATCTATTACTAATGGAACTTCAATCGCTATGAATATACTTTTCCAGTCTGGAAAGTGGTTACAGAAGAGGCGGAATTTCGTGATTTATTTCCTAGTAGGTGCCGGAATTCCGAGTTCAGTGGGATCGGTTTGGTGGCTCGGCTCATATGGCGGCTTATCGTTTTCGATATTTTTGGTTGTCCTTTCATTCGCGTGCTCATTCCTTTCGGGAGTATTGATGTGGGAATTCTTTGCGAGAGGGTTTATTGCACGAACGAGAAGAGGAGGGACGTTATCCGATCAACCTCCGTCTTCGCAGGAATGACGAAATACTTCGTTCACTATGAAGATATTTATTCCGTTTGGAATTGAGTTTGGAAAATGGTTAAAAATTAAGCGGAATTTCATGATTTATTCTTTATTAGCTATGGGAATTCCGAGTGCAGTGGGAATAGCAGGCGTAGGGTGGGCGCAGCCCACGCGGATTCGATAACATGGCACGATGTCTCGCTATCGACGTGCTATCGACCCGGGAGGCGCGTTTGTCTTTACCGTAAATTTGGCCGATCGGACAAGGAAGCTTTCGACGTTGGAGAATGAACGCGTGGGCTGCGCCCATCCTACACTTGATTCTTTTACCGTGAACGCGTATCGGCGCTAGATGATGAGTTCGGTGAACTTGATTGATCATGGGCATGGCGCACGATTTGATATACATGAAAAGTAATCTGACATTTCTGCTCTTAGCAGCAGCCGTCCAGGCTGGATGCGTCGGTTTATCGGAACCGACTTATTCACGCACAAAAGCGGAAAGCTTGCGCGTAAACCCATTTCCGAGATATCCAGCCGAGTCCGCCCGCGCCGGTGAAGAAGGCACGGTCGTACTTAGAGTTCTTGTGGATGAGTCGGGCAATCCAGCTAAGGTTGAACTGAAACAGTCCAGTGGGTCAACCCGGTTAGACGAACAAACGGTAGATGCCATTCGAAGGTGGCAATTCGTTTCGGCGAGGCTCGATGACAAACCAATTGCAGATTGGGTCGAGATACCAATACGGTTCCGGTTGGCACATTAATTTCTGAAAATCGAAGAGCGGGCAACCACGGTCGAATACCTATTGTGGCTCGCTTTCGAAAAGAAGCGAGATCCATAGGCTCCTCCCAATTTGCAAGGCCGACGCGATTGACGATGAACATGCGTATCGACCGCGGTCAGCAAATCGCGGAGGTTTCTCACGAAAACGGCGCAGGTAAAATCCCGAGGCGAAGAGTCCACGTAGGGTGCAATGAATTCCATTGCACCGAACGATAAAAAAACTCGGCGCACTACGGCTTGCGCCTAATGCGCCTTGCGAGGTTTAAAGACCGAGCAGCCGAATCAACGCAATACGCGTGTTGAATCGAATCTCGCGGCGGCCGTTGCCCAAGTCGGGACCTAGGGCTTTGAGTAGCGGTTCGAGTTGTGTGGCGTCGCCCCGCGGTGTTGCGCTGCCGGCGAACTGTATGTCGCCGTCGCCGGTGACGTGCCATTGTCCTTCGCCGGTGAGTTCGAGGTTGCCGCGTAGCGTCGCCACCCGAAAGGTCGCGGTGTCGCCGCGGCCGGTCAGCTCGACGCGATAGTCACCGAGGCCGGTCGATCCGGTGAATCGGCCGCCGGCACCTTCCCATTGGCCTTCAGCGACCGCGACCAGACCGTTGCGACTCACGTCGATGTTCGGCGCCTTCAGCTCGATCGTGCCGGTCGGGGCGAAGAATGCGGCCGGCGGATAAACGAGGGCGATGAGTTGTGCGGGAAAGACGACTGTGAGGTCGCGCAAACTTCTTTGATTGGGGCCGACCCGCAGCGAGCCTTGTCCCCGCGCGGCTGGGCCATCGAGTTGCAGCGCCAGCTGCGCGCCGCCGGCGAAAAACCATAACGGATTGACACTCCATTGCAGCGTGCCGAGATGGTGCACGCCGGTCGCCGCTCCGCCCGCGTGCAGCTCTGCGGTGCCGCCCCAAATCGTGCCGCGCGGAGTTGCGAGGATCACGACACCGCTGCTGAATCGCGCCGCCGCTTCCGCCAGCCAAACGGCCGGCGCGGTGGCGATCAAGAACAAGAGATAAAGAGCGAGACCGAAGAAGAAGTAACCGGCACTTTTGCGCATCAGCCGCGCATCGATCATGAACCGGCGCCGCGTAGCAGCAAGCGCGCGTTCACGACACCGGGCGTGGGTTGCGGTTCGAGGCTGGCGTTGTCGATGCGCACGCCGCCTTGCTTCTGCAGGTTCGCGAGCCACTCGACCAAGCTGTTGAAGCCGACGCCGTCGATGGCGAGCGATACGACGTTCGCGCCTTGCGGTTCGATGCGCTTGATGTTCGCACGGATGCTGTAAGCCTGCGCCGACTGCTCGACGAAGCTCAACAGCCCGCCGCTTGGCACCACCGGCGGGACGGCGCGCAGGACTTTAACGCGGCTCGTTTGCGCGCGCATCCACTGCAACTGCTCGTACTCGTGCGGGAGATCGGCGCGCAGCCGATCGAGATCGCGCTGCAACGGCGCCCACGCTAACGCATAGAGGAGCAGGATCGCCGCGAGTGCGCCGCCGGCGCCGAGTATCAGTCGCTCGCGCGGCGCGAGACCGCGCCAATACCCCAGCGCGCGTTGATAAAATTCGTTCATGTCCGTTGCCTCGGCTTTGCTTTCAGCTCGCTGGGCCGCACTTGCAGGCGCCCCTCGACTTCGTTGCCGCGCCCGTTGGCGGCGAGCACCTCCACGTCGAGGTTCGCGGCCTGCAGGGTGTTCTTCATGGCATCGAGCGCCTGAAAATCCGGGAGCGCGATCTCGAGCGTCAGGCTGCGCTCGGTATACTTGATGCCTTGCAGCTTCACTCGGCCTTGCTGAGTTTGCAGCGCCGGGGCGATGCGGGTCAGGAGCGGCAGCAGATCGCCCGGACCACCCCCGCGCGACTGCAGCGCTTCGAGCTGCTTTTGCATCTGTGCCGCGGGATCGAGCACGGTTTTCACTTCCGGAAAGCTGCGTTGAAATATGTCGCGCATCTCCTGCGTGTACACGCTGTGATCGTGACGCAAACGGATCCATTCGGCGACGTCGATAATGAGCATCGACGCCAACCACACGCCGAGCATGATCGCCGCCGGACGCAGCGGACGCCCGAGCTGCTGCAGATGAGCGCCGTGTCCGAAATCCGCCTGCAGCAGGTTTAACGCGGGCGGCTTCGCATATCGCCAGAAATCGGTCGCCTCGACTATCAGCGGCACGTTCAGACCCGCGCCCCAGCGCTCCGCGTCGAAAGCCGGCGGCGGTGTGTAGAGCACGAGCCGTTGTGGCGGCACGTTGCGCGCTTGCGCTTCCTTCAACGCGGCGACCAGTACGGGCGAAGGTGCATCGAGCGTCGCGACGCTGACGAAGCCATCGTGCTCGCCCGTGCGCACCCACAGCTCATCGCCGATGAAAGCGACCGACCACGCCTGCGGGTACAGCGGCAGCGCGAGACTCCCAGGGCAGAGACTCGCCGGCCGCAGACCGGCGCTCTTCACTGCATCCAGCCATACGTTGAGGCGCGCCCGCTGCGTGACGGCGACGGCGAGCGTGTTGTCCGCCTCGCGGATGTACGCAAAATGAAGATTCTCCG
Organism: Sulfurifustaceae bacterium; assembly: GCA_041481875.1. Classification (GTDB taxonomy): domain Bacteria; phylum Pseudomonadota; class Gammaproteobacteria; order Acidiferrobacterales; family Sulfurifustaceae; genus JACQFZ01. Next base: position 848 of record JBGPCS010000055.1, on the reverse strand, counting down.
GCTCCTCGAGCAACTGATCCTCCAAGGCGTAGGGGAGCGCTTGCAGGATACGCGCGCGCGAACGCGTGGGTATCGTCGCGCGCGTGAGCAGCGTGTCGCCGGGCGGCGTCCAGACATGAACCGAGGCGGAGCGCACCGACGCCGGCAACTGCGCCAGATTTTCCGCACGCGCCGGGCCGGCGCCGGCGGAATCGTCGTTGCGCATCCACCAGCTCACGGACGAGTCCGTTTCGGGCCAACCTCGCGGCAATCGGATGTGCGCGCCCGCACCGCTGAGCCCGACGGTCCCGGCATTCAGCGCGCGAAGCCCGTCGGTAAACCGATCTCTAAGTCTTCTCTTCATCTAGAACGATCTTGGGAGTGATAATCCGGTACCACAGTGCCCTGGCGGCGTTACCGGCAGAACGGTCGATGAGCGCCTCGGTGTGCTGCTGGGTTCGGCCGATACGCGTCTGAACGTCCACTATAAAATACCCGCTGACAATATCCCAGCCGCCGGTGAAAGGTGGGTTCGGGCCGAGCAGGACCAAAAACTCGTTCTTGCTCTTGAACGGCCGCGTTTCGCGTAGGCGGACAATTTGTTCCGGTTGAGACAGATCGGAAGAATTCGTCAGCGCGGCGATAACCAGCGTCGAGGCGGTGTTGACATTGATCAGGACGTTTGACGCCGGCAGCGCGACGACGTCGCCGCGTAAGCCCTCCACCACTTCCTCGGTATAGCCCTTGACGAGGCGCAGCTCGTCGACGCTCGTCAGCAAGCGGTTGGCCGCGCGGTAGGGCGGATCGTGGTTCAGGTAATCCAGATCTTCCGCACCATTTGCCCGTGCATTTGCGTCGCTGTCCAGCCA